>NZ_RSCK01000022.1:64908-90368 GCF_003991895.1 Chroococcidiopsis cubana SAG 39.79 | reverse complement strand
GAGTATGCCTTCATTTTTATCTGGGCAGAATACACAACATTACTATTAATCGTACCTCAGTAGACTAGGAATTGCTCTAATACAGAAAATAATCAAAAAATAGGCACTTCTCCACTGCCTCCAGAACAAAAAATCTACGAGGAACTGAAACAAAAATCTCATCCTCTATCTTTACGCGACCAGTTAAGATTTATGATGCAAACAGAATTGCGTCGAGAAGCAGAAACATATATTTCCCTGCAAGCACCGCTATCTGGATATAAAGCATTAGTACCAGCCAATTTACAACAAGCCTCCCATATGACTATTGCTAACCTCTACTGGTATTTCCAAGCTAGAGATGAATCGACAGCCACAGTAGAAGCATAACAAACCCACCTTTACGGAAATCGTACAGACAAAGCGATCGCCATCCTACTAAAATGCGATCGCAAGTTTATGTCTGCAAATATCTACCCAATGACAGATGACAAAATGAGATCGCTATTATGTGTTTGCAAACATCTATCTAATGGCAGACGACAAACTATCTAACCTGCGTTAGAAATACGCTTGTTGTATACACTAAAGTCACAAAACCATCCTCTTTACAATTGTTAGCATACAACTGCCGTAAATCTGCAATCAATCGCTCGTAGGCTGTACCAGCGCGGGGGATGTACGATGTACTCATTGCCCGACCGACTACCCCATCAAAATCGAGTCGCTGTTGATAGGCAAATCTATACTGCTGGACATCAGCAAACAAGCGACTCCTGAGTAAAGGCTCAATCGCCATCCGCCGCTGTTCGGCAGGATGATAGCCAGAAGCAACTTTAATCAGATGAGTATACTCTGCTGTAAACTTGTCATGGCGATCGCGTTCGTTCCACACTACAGCCAATCTTCCTTCTTCTGTTAAAATCCGGCGAAACTCTAGCAGCGTCGGTTCTGGATCGAACCAATGGAAAGACTGAAAGCACGTTACCAAATCTACAGCAGCATCAGCTAAACCTGTTGTTTCAGCAGTCCCGTCTCGAAATTCTACTAAAGCATGGGGTGCAGCTGCTTGCCTCATTGGTGCATTTGGTTCGATTGCTATGACTCGCACTCCCTTTTCTGCTAGCAATCGCGCTGCAATTCCCGTTCCCGCACCTATATCTGCGGCAATTAGTTGTGATGGCGATAATCCCGCTAAGACTCGCTCGATTGCAGCTTGAGGATAACTCGGACGATATTTTACATAATCCCCCACGCGATCGGAAAATCGATCGACTGGATTCATCGCATACAAAGGTGTTGCATCTAAATTAGATGTATTTTGCTCAGACATAGGTTGGGAAACATAAGGGGCAAGAAACTATTGACATCTAGCTACTTCATTACCTGTAATGCCAATTGTAGAGTGCAGGCGCAGTTGAGTTCGCGGCAGAATAATTCAAAATATTTTGACCGAAGTATATTGATTTGCAAATTTATCTATATTTTATTGTTTCAAAATCGCACATGTTCTTGAAAAGTTAAAAAATATTACCATGAGGTCATTAATTCTAATCATCAATCTGTAAAACTGAAAAAATAATAAGTTTTTCTTAATGCAATCGTTTGCTACGTAGCGAATGTAACGATTCTGCTTGCCCCGTCAATCGTGGGGATTAGTCTATACTTGAAGTAAGCAGCGGTACAACTCTAGATTCTAAATTGGAAATTTGGAGCTTCTCGTTCACGGACATAGAGATTCTACAGGCAATTTTCTCAATCTCATTGACTCTTTTAGATGTTGAGCGATAGAGCGAGAGCGCGAGCGGCAAGATAAGTATTTCAACGTTGATTTGCTCTTGTCTTGTGTTACTTCATACATTTTTGCATGTCAAGATTATCTGTTTTTAGTTGGTGATAATTCATACACTCTTAAATGCTGATATGACTTGCTTTCAGCTTGTGATACTTCATACATTCTCGAACGCCAATATAAGACAGTTATCTCATCCTTGATACGGATGTCTGCATCATTTTCTTACATTAAGCTGAGAATTCGTAAGTAATAATTGGTAAATACCACTAGCGAGAGGTTATGCAAAGACGGAAACGCCGAAAAAGCTCCTGCCCATTACCTGAGAAATGACCGCTGGGTAAGCAATCGCCAAGAATCTGTGGTTGTATGAAAAAATTTGTAAACTTGTATATGGAGATACATTATAAATTTTCTCAGTATAGGTATGCTAATAAAGTGCAGAAATAATCCATAAAATATAGATATATTGTCTCTGCAAGCGAGCTTAAAAGCCGAAATCGATAGATAAACTCTACTCCAAAGCGAGCGTGCTGTGATTTTCTAAACCAGACAATATAGAGGAAATATTAATAGTTGAGCCAGGAGAGGTTATACATCTTTCTAAAAGCTAACAGTACCTAAATGTAGCGATCGCTCCGAACAACTGAAGAGGAATCAAGAGCGCGATCGCAACAGTGCAGTTAAATTTATCTTCAAAAATAGAACTTGAAAAAAATTGAAAAAAGCATTTGACAAATACCAATAAATTCTGTTATTTTTTTAGTATTGAAAAGCCAGCAAATATTTAATGAATTTTCTGAGTATTTATGGCTTGAATTTACAATAGAAATTAATTAGGAATATGCAAGAGGTATTCAGCGCATGTGGCGCTGTAGGTTGTAAGAGAAGACACCGAGGAGTGCACTTTTACAACTTCCATAAAAAGAGTATGCGTACTCTTTAGGTGGACGAATTATTATCGATAATTTATTATCGATAACTTGCCAGTCTGCCAGGAGTTTAATTATTTTTGAATGAGAATAAACTTGAGGCTGTTAGGAGTGAAAGCTAATCAACTCTAACAGCTTTTTTTATGGGTAAATCTCGCTTATAAATAAGCGAGAAACTCGCTCATTCTAGTTTTCGTAAATTTGTTGTTCTTAATTGGTAAGAAAACCAAAAAAAGAGTTAAAAAGGAAGTAGTAAATTTTATGAGTCAACCTGTAGTGATGGTTATCGATCCAAAACCCGAACTTATAGGAGAGATTAAGAAAGATTTGCAGCGTTCTCATCAAAAACTGAGAATATTATATGCGAATTCTCCATTAGAAACATTAAAAAAATTGAAAGATTCGCAGTCGTCTAGCGATACGCTAACTCTATTAATCGTAGAACAAAAAACCTTTCAAATAGTCGCTGCCGATCTTCTACAATTAGTCAGAGAAATGTTTCCAAAGGTGCAACGCTTGACGCTCAAAGTCCACGATAGCGACGATTTACCGAGTTGCATTCCCATTCCCACAGCTTTTGTAGTGAGTACCAATGAGGTAGAAACTGCGCTGCCAGATTTACAGCTAATGGCGCACGCGAGTTGATTCACCAACTTACCTCCGAGCGTCATCAGATTTTGTGGTTGAAATTCGGTAAATTTTAGATTGATTCCAGCAAAGTTATATTGGAGCAAGATTCTAGTCAAGCATGAGTTTTGAGTGACAGAAAAGATGTTCTGGCGGATGGTATTTTTGTAGTGATTCAAAGGGATTTCCAATGCCTGGAAAACGTAGCAGCCGCAAACAAATACAGCATTTTTGCTGTCCTTACTGCGATCGCCGTTTATGGCGAGCAGGTAGCACAAAACACTTTTTGTTCTATACAGAAGCAGCTCAAATCCGACAATATGTAAATGTGTCTCACAAAAGCGCCGCTTTGCTTGCTAGTCAAGGTGCTTATGTCGATCGCAATTCCTGGATTGAAGAATTTTTTTGCGGCGAACATGGTAAGCTGTGGCTGAAACTCAACCGTAATCCAGCAGGTCAATTAACTTCGCAAATAGCTACAAGTAAAGATTGGCAGCAATCAACTCAAACGATTAATCCAGAAGTGCCAAACCCTTCAGTGAGTGAATATAGTTATCGCATGAGTCGAGCGCCCAGTGGTAGGCTCTCCTATTGCAGGAGATAAATCGCTGCCATCTATCAACGCCTGCCTCCATTCTTGTTCGACTTTAGGGATGCATCGCGATCGCTACTATAGGCTTGATAGGCTTGGTAAAACCATTCAAAAAATTCGTTTAACTCTTGCTGTTGAATTTTAACCTGACCCGCATCTGAGGTCTGCACGAATTCTTCTAGCAAAGCTTTAGTTGCGTGCAAGCAAAGGTGGCTGGCATCCCGTAACTGCCGAAAATCAATTTTCTGCGAGTCTGACGCTGGCAAGTCACGAGCAGCAGAATTAATATAATTCAGATGTACGTCCAGCAAACTAGCCGGCGTAATTTTTTGTGCTATGCGCTGTGCTGGATTGCTGAGAAAATTCAATCCTAATAATCTAGCACGCTTAGCAGTTGTATTGGCTGTCTCCATACCCCACGTATCTGCCGCTAAGTTTGTCAGCGTTCGATCGGTTGCTGGCTGTTTTTGTTCGGAAATAAAAGCTTTCAGGCGATCGCGCAACACGAGCAGATCTAAATTCTGGGGGAGGTGCACTAATTGCGTTTCGACTTCTTGCAGCAGCAGGCGAGCCTGGTAGATAGAGGCAGCAATATAATCGGTAAAAGTTTCTCGCTCGGCAGTTTCTAATAAATAAGTCAGCGTCACTGCCGTGTCCCATAACTCTTCTACCAGAAATTGGCTGCCAGCGTCATCGTCATGAATTTCTAGTAAAACGTAAGAGTTGTAAGTGCGAATCAGCTTAGAAAACAAACCGACTACAGCTATAGTGTAAGGTTCGCTCTCTGAACTGACAACTAATGCAATTGCAGACTGAATTTCTTGCAGGTAGCTATGTAAAGTGCGAGCGGCATGGAGAAAAGCATGACTGAAGGCAGGCTCCGTCTTATCGAGTAAGTGGACGAGTGGTAAAGTAATTCTCTTATCTAGCTTATGGGGTAAGTTTTGCTGCATCTATCCTCTGTCCGCAAAAATAGCTCTTTACCTTCTAGCGATACGCACTTTCCTATTGATAAATTGACAATTCAAGTCCGTAAATCCTAAACTAAGCGCTGCGTATCTGTCAATCAAAACTTTGAGACTGGCATGGAATTCACTCATTCAAAGAAGAGTTTTCACCTCACCTTCGGTTGAGAGGCTGTCCTCCCAGTGCATCGCTCGATACTAGATCGAGAATATTTTCTAACCTCATCCCTATTAATCTGAAAGAGTGCTAGCCTCTGATGATAACACGCTCAGTGCTAGCTTATATCCTGCTAATCCTTTGAAAATTTGATTCAAATCGTGCATTAGCGACAATTTTTGCTAAAAACTTCGTTCTCAAAAATACTGCCTTATTCAGTATTTTTGAACGAATCCCAAACAGAAATTGCAGTTCATTCAATGTTGCTCTTGACCACGTTACAAGATAGCACTTATATATAAATCTTTCTTCAGTGATAAGCATTTAGTTATAAGTACTATTATGGGTTTACTTCAATATGGCTATATTTTGTTGGTATTACAAATCGCGATCGCTAATAGCGGGCGATCGCATGACAGTGAGTAGTTGATTATTCAACCTGACATTTAAATGTTTGGATGCAGACTGGCAAGAGTACGAACTTTCACAGGGTAAATCTACAATTTTTATCCACCACCTTTTACCCATATGGCAGCTTGTGTCTACAAAAAAGAAACAATGGATTACCTTTAAAGTTTCGGAGTTAGAAATGCAAGCCCTCGAAGCTTATTGTCAACAAACTCAACGCACAAAAACAGATGTTTTGAGAGATTTAATTCGAGGTTTACCAACCTATACTAACTCGCGTTCCGCAACCAGAGGCTTTAATCTCAACCAACCTCCCCACCCTGAAGAAGACCCCAATTTCTAAATTCAAATCTTAGGAAAACTATCATCAAGATTTTGCTCGGTTGCCAGGGCAAAATTTCTGTTTTTAGGGGATTTTTGTGGTTAACCCTCATAGTGTCCAGGGTTATTATTGCTTTCAGCAAAGGAATTGAAGCTACCACTTAACTTTACCGTGACCAATGAAACCTATTTCTATTGAACAGCTCATATTGACTCAAAATCAACAATATAATCGCCAGAAACAATGGATTACCTTCAAAGTTTCTGAACTAGAAATGCAAGCCCTTGAAACTTACTGCCAGCAGGCTCAAAGAAGTAAAACAAACGTACTGCGAGAAACAATTAGGCAATTACCAACCTACAGCAGTTTTTCGACAAATTCATAGCTAATTGCTATCAGTTCTAGTTCAAATTTTAGTCAAGGGTGTGTTGAGACATATTGTTGAGACATATTTGTAACTTGAAAAACATCTGTTGAGATTAAAACAGAAGATATCAGAGTACAGGTAGGCTTGGGACAAGAGTGTAATTAATCTCACCCGACAAATTTGCTCTTCAACTTTATTAGTTGACCTATTTACTTCTTTGCAAGTTATTAAGTCAAACCTCGGTTGCAACAAGAGAAACTCTAGTCTTAGACAAATAATTGTCAGCTATTGTCAAGCATTGATACTTTTGTTACTTCCACTACCAAACTAGAACGAGATTCAAGTATGAAACAGATATTCAGTATTGCCCGCAAGCACTGGTTGCCACTGCTTGGATTTAACACTGCCGTGCTTGCTGCCACAATTTATGCAGCGTTCTATGCCAGCACGAGCATTCCTCCAGTCTGGACAGCTAATGCCAAGTTAAATCTTCCCCAAACAGGCGGTTTAAGTGCGAATCTCGGTCCTTTAGGTAGCACTCAAACCACAGCGCTCAACTTTAAAGATGTCAGCCCTTTGGACGTGCAGTTAGCTATTTTAACTAGCGATGCCGTGATGAAGCGCGTGCAGGCAGTTGACCCCGAAAAAAGCTTGTACTCGAAGGTGAGTAGCTTCAGCCAGTTATTTGTCGTCACCCCACAGCCAGCAACAACGCTGATAGAAGTGGAAGCTCAGGGTAGTCGCCCCGATATAGCTTACAAGCGATTGTTTACCTTTCTTGAGGTCTATCAACAACGCCTGAACGAACTGCGTCGCAAAGATGCAGAAGTCCGCGTGCAGTATACCCAAGAAGAGCTGGAACAAGCTCGCCTCAATCTCAACCAAGCGCAAGCGAATTTATCGAATTTTCAGCGCTCCACCGGACTAGTCAACAGTCCCGAACAATCCGGGGGGTTGATTTCAGCAATTAACAATCTCAAAACGACGCAGGCAACGCTGATTGCCCAGGGACAAGCCAATGCCACGCAAGCTCAAGCTGCGGCAGTCAGTCTCGGGATTACGCCCCAACAAGCAATGAATTCTCTGCGTTTGGGCGAGAACAAAGAGTATCAAGCCACCCGCACTCAACTCTCGCAATTAGAGTCAACTATGGCAGTCACCCGCAGTAAGTATAGAGATGATAGCCCGCAGGTGCAATCTTTATTACAGCAGCGCCAACAGTTACTCCGCCAACTCAATCAGCAAATTGCCGTGGCAATTCCTGGTGCTAACGCCGCGCAAATAGATACAACTCTAGGTAATGGACCTAACGATAGCCGCCTAGAACTGATGGTAGAGTTAATCCGAAATCAGACCCTAGCTCAGGGAACGCAGCAACAAGCGAAGCAAATCCAAAAGCAAATCGACAAACTCAATACCGAACTCAGCTTCATCACGAAAAATCAAGCACAGTTGTTAGACCTCCAGCGCAAATACGAGATTGCCGAAGGCGTATACAAAGGCATTATTGCTCAAAGCGAGCAGTCAAAGACCAATCCTTTTAACGCCTATCCAAACGTGCAGACGCTAAACGAACCAACCATCGACCCCAGACCATCCATACCTAACTTAAGGCTGATTACCACTGGCGGTATACTCGCTGCTATTTTCGGCAGCATGGCTCTAATTTTCTTCCTAGAAAATCGCAACCCATTGCTCAAACCAAAAGATTTACAGCAAGTGGAACTCCCAGTTTTGGGTAGCATTCCCCATCTCAAACAACCCAGCATGGAACGAAATTTAGCAGCCGAAATCGATATCGAGTTTCAGCGCTTGGCTTCATCTATCTTGATGCTGGAACACCCGTGTTTGATGGTGACTAGCGCCACTGCTGGCGAGGGTAAGACCACGGTGACTCTGGGGCTGGCTCTAGCCTTAGTGAACTTCGGCTTTCGGGTGTTGGTAATCGATGGCGATCTGCGCAAGGCAGAAATGAGTCGGCGCTTAGGGAAAAATCGGATCAAGAGCGCAGCAAATGCTAGTCCTCCAATGCCAGTTTCCGTTTCCCCAGGTTTTGACTTGCTACCAGCGTTATCTATCCCCAAGCAGAAAATTCCTGAATTCTTTGCCCGTGGTAGTTTTGAGCGCAATATCAAAGCCCTGCGCGAGTCCGGTGGCTACGATTACGTATTAGTAGACAGCCCTCCAGTCGGGCTAGCCAGCGAGACGAATTTAATGAGCGCAGTGGTATGCAACGTCTTGTTTGTTTTGCGTTCTGGCACGAGCGATCGCTATCCCGTGATGAATAGCTTGGAACAACTGACGCGGTATAACGCGCGGATTATGGGTCTGGTAGTCAACGGATCGGACTCCCATACCTCAGTTTACCGCTACGGGTACGGACGACAACGAGAATTACTAGAACACGAAGCTTAGGTGTTGCGGAGATCATGACTCAGCTGTACAGACCTAAATCCACGATCGCGACAACGGTATCAGCATCAGATCGCCAGCTGTTTTTCTGGGGCTGGATGCGCTGGGAAGCTTTAACAGCAGGAGAACGTTTTGTCTGTGCCTTTATCATTCTCATACCAGTGCTGTGGGTAGTAGGCATTTACAAGTACATGACATCTCTCCTGATCGTATGCATTGCTGCTTATGAATGGTGGAAGCATGGAGAAATACGTCTCAAGCCCCCGATTACGGCAGTCGTTGCCGTGTTTATCTTCTGCATCTATCGAATAGCCCAAATGCTGATCAATTTTGATGCTCCCAACAAAGGCAGCATATCTGGTCTCCTGATTACATGGTTTAGCTACGCATTGCTGCTGTGGTACATTCAAAGCAATAACGTGAGATTGCGCTTAGAACCGATCGCCTGGGCTTGTACGGTCAGCATAGTGCAAATGCTTGGGTTTTGGTTGTTGCTGCAATATGTCTTGCCAATCAGCCTTTTCCAGCCTCCTAGCATACCTAACTTGTTTGGATTGGTTACGGGTAAAGCAGCAGGAGAAAACCTCTTAGCTCCCTATCAGGGCGATATATCGGGGTACTACCGTCCGAGCTTATTTTTTGTCTCCGCACAACTTTTTGCTTTGATTGTAGGATGTATTGGCTTAATTGCCTTGGAAATCAAAAATCGGATTTGGTCGCTGCTGTTACTTTTAGGCAGTGTTTTCCTCATCGTTATCAGTCTGAGCCGGGGTATATGGATAGCTTTTCCAATCGCTATTTGGTTTCGCTACCTCTTTAGCGCCTACAGTCAACCTCGAAATCGTCTCATCTTGTTTGCAGTGATGGCTATAGCCAGTTTCACTATATTATCAATTGCGCCATTCACGCACTTTTTAATCAGTAGCTATACAGACATTACAGCCCACGTTTCTCAGTTTCGGGCAGCATCCACTGAATGGCGTGCCGAGATTTACAGACAGACTTGGGAGGCATTTCTAGAAGAGCCGATCTGGGGTCAAATCGGCAAGGGGCAACCCGTCAGTATGGCTGGCGGCGAGGCAAACGTCGTCGGCTCCCACAGCGTCATTTTAGGCAACCTGTTGTATGGCAACGGCATAGTCGGTACGGGAATTTTTGCAGTTTTCTGGATATCTTTGTTTGCGTGGTTGTACAAGACCCGCTCGGGAAGACCTCTAACAGTTTTTTGCGTGATGATCATGTTTACCCTTGCCGCTGCTACGTTAGGAGCAATGTGGTTTTCACCTTTTCCAGCGCTGGCTCTGTTGCTATGCATTGCCATCCGGCAACCTAAACTCAAACCTGCTGGAGAGGTGCGATCGTGGCTAAGCTCTTAGTTCTACCAGGATGTCAAAACACCTTAGGGGGTACGACAGTTTCCCTATCTTTAATGCTCAAGGGATTTGAACAATGTGGCATCTCCGAGCAGTTGTGTGTCCTGGTCAAATCTAACTCGTTGATGGAGCGGTATTTGCGGCAAGTCGGTCAAGCATCTTATCTGCAAATCATTCAAGAACGGGAGTTTATGAAGCACGCGCTGCATTGGGTGAGCCAGCAACCCAAAGATTATCCCCTGTTACTGGAAAACTGTGTCGTGCGGAAGATTTTGCCAAGCTTGATCCTGGCTGCACCCGCATTGCGTTTGAGCGGTCGTCCGGTTTACCATGTCTTCCGCGACCAAACCCGATCGCCTAAATTACTGGGTAACTTGGCTAGAAAGTTAGCTTTTGCCTGCCTCTCTCCCCGCGCCATCTGTAATTCACACTTCACGGCGGCGCACGTCAAAAGTTTAGTGTCCGAGATTCAGGAAATCCTCTATCCGCCAATCGATCCACAGCGGTTTAACGATAGCCCCGCGACTAGCTCGCCGCCAGCAAATTTACAGCCTATCCTCAATTCAGGAGCGCGGCTGATGCTGACACCTTCGCGAATTACCGCACCCGAGCAGGTGAACGACAAAAATCTGCGATCGCTACCTCTGGTCTTGGCTCAGCTCAAAACTCTCGGTCACAACTACCACGGAGTTGTCATTGGCGAGGATGCATCCCCAGGTCAGTCGCTGACCCGCGCTCTGCTCGATCGCGCCGAAAGCTTAGGAGTGGCAGACCGCTTCACGGTTTTACCAGCTACATTTGCGATCGAGGACTACTACAAGTATGCCGATGTCGTCGTCACGCTTGCGCCGCGAGAGCCTTTTGGTCGCACGGTGGTAGAGGCGATCGCCTGTGGCGTACCAGTCGTGGGTAGCAATACTGGTGGCATCGGCGAAATTTTACAGAACTTCGCGCCCGAATGGGCTGTCGATCCCAACGATCCTGTCGCTGCGGCTGAGGCGATCGTGCGCCTGACTGCCGACCTCAGTACTCCAACTACGCTCGTTCAGGGTAGGCGTTGGGTGGAAACTTACTGTAGTGCGGTGGGATACGCCCGCGCGATCGCCAGAATTACGGGTTTAGTCCCCTTAAATGCAAGCGATCGCTTGCGCTCCGGCGATGACAATTGTTTTTTAGCCCCAACATCTGGGATATGATAACCGATCTGCAACGGCACGAGCGTTCTAGTCAGTTGGAAACATCTCCGCTCGTCAGTGTCATCATTAATAACTACAACTACGGACGTTTTGTTGCTAAAGCAATTGACAGCGTTTTGGAGCAAACATACAAAAATGTTGAATTAATCGTCGTTGATGATGGTTCGACGGATAATTCGCGGCAAGTTATTGAGTCCTATGGCGATCGCCTCATCGCGATTTTTCAGGAAAATTCCGGGCAAGGAACGGCATTGAATGCCGGAATTGCCCGAGCTAAAGGCGAAATTATTTGTTTTCTAGATGCTGATGACTTCTTTCACCCCGAAAAGATAACAAGAGTCGTCGCCACTTTTGCCGAGCATCCTGAATGGGTACAGCTAGGTCACTGCTGGACTTCTGTAGATGCTGAGGGAGTCCCAATTGGCAGCAGCACTTCTAGTATTCTCAACCAAGGAGATGTCCGCAATTTATTATTGCAATGGGGAAGATACGCCACGGCAATTACGTCTGCCCTAGCCTATCGCCGTACAGTTCTCCAGCAAGTCTTGCCGATTCCGACACAACGAACTGAAGCAGCAGATACTTATTTGACAGCAACCGTTCCCTTTTATGGCGAAGTGGGTAGTATTAACGAACCACTCATGTTCTACCGCATCCACGGCAAAAATCGACAAGCCCACAGCGGTAACTGGTCGCGGATGCTGCATCAGCGCGAGTTAACTGCTGCCTATGTCGATCGCGCAGCTGCCACAGTCGGACTCGTCGAGCGCTCCAATCTCCAGCGGGATGTAGACTATCGCAGTTTCAAAGCTATCGAGCGAGGTAAAGGCAGTTGGATCGGAGCATTGCAAGTCGCGTGGTTGTCCTGGCAAGAAAGTCAGGCAATCGGGCGGAGTATGAAGGATACCCTCGTCAGGTTAGTGTTTCGTAGTACCTGCACTCTATTTCCACAGCAGGGTATCTTGCTGCTGCGATATGGGTTGCGCGGTTACGTGCGTTGGAAATTCTTGGGTCAAGCACCAAAAACATAAAGCAAACCCCAATGACTACACAAAGTCTTGCTCTAGATGCTGCGTCAGGCAGTCAAGCACCAGATATTTTGATTGTCTCTCGCGTTTTTCCCCCCGATCCAGGCGGAATTCAAGATTACACCTACAATCGTTGTTTGCAAGACCCCGATCGCGCGATCGTTTTAACCGCCGCTCACCCAGGAGACAAGGAATTCGATCGCCTGCAACCATTTCCAGTCCATCGTTGGTTAGTGCCTGGATTTCTCCACACTTTTTTCGATCGCGCTGGTTGGTTGGGTGGTGTCCTCAAGCAGCTGCTCTACGCGATCGAGTCGTTTATTGTTGCCCTCTTACTCTATCGTCGCTATCGCTATCGATATATTGAATGGTTTCACGGCTTCGATTTTCCCGTGCTATTACTGCTGAGTTATTTGCTACCGATCCGGTTTTTTATCTATTTACATGGAAACGATCTGCTCTGTCCTTTAAGCAATCCCATTTTTCAGGCTTTATTCCAGCACACGCTCCAGCGGGCGCAGGGTATTGTTTGCAATAGTCGTTTTACCCAGGACTACTTAAAAGATCGCTGTCAGTTGAATACGCCTACATATATTATCAATCCCGCGATCGGAGTTGAGAAGTTTGGCAATCTCGACCGCGTTCCCAGCCTTCGCGCCGAGTTGCGCGCTCAGCACGGCATTCCTGAAACAGCGGTAGTCCTTCTCTCTGTGGGGCGGCTGGTTCGTCGTAAAGGATTCGATCGGGCGATCGAGAATTTGCCCGCACTGGTGGCTGAAGGCATCGATGTCTACTATTTCATCTGCGGTCGAGGTCCAATGGAGTCCGAGCTAAAGTCCCTCGCAACTCGATTGGGTGTGGATCGCCGCGTGTTCTTTACCGGATACGTTCCTGACGAGCGATTGGCTAGCTACTATGCAGCCTGCGATTTATTTGTCATGCCAACCTTTTTTGATGCCGCAGCCAAAAGTATCGAAGGTTTTGGGATTGTTTACCTCGAAGCTGGATACTTTGGTAAACCCGCGATCGCGGCACGGCTGGGTGGAGTAACAGATGCAGTTCGCCACGAAGAAAATGGTTTGCTCGTAGACCCAAATTCTTCCACAGAACTTGCTAATGCTCTACTGCGTTTGTGTCAAGACCGACAGTTACGCGAACGGCTTGGTAGCAGGGGTAAGGAATTAGCAGAACGCAAACCCCTGCACCGATCGCTATATAGCGGTAATCAGTGACCAGTTATCAGTGTAGAGACGTTACATGTAACGTCTCTTCAAAGCGATCGGTTAATTGTGACTTGTGACTTGCGATCTCTCACCTCTTGCCTCTCACCTCTCCTCACACACACCGGAGTTCAACGCAATGAAATTATTATTGGTCTGCAATCCAGGGGGTCATTTTTCTACCATGATGGGTTTGAAAAGTTTTTGGTCTACCTACGAAAGAGAGTGGGTGACTTATCGGCATTATGACACGCAAAAATTAAGCGAAAAAGAACGGGTTTATTGGGTAGCAATGCAGGAAGCTCGGATGTTAGTTAGAGCATTTATCAACTTCTTTAAAGCCTTAGTTATTCTGCACCAAAGCAAACCCGATTTAGTCCTCTCCACGGGAGCTAGCATAGCCGTACCATTTATCATAGCTAGCAAATTGTATGGCATTAAAACAGTTTTTATTGAAAGTATCTCGCGCTCGGGTAATTTAAGCCTCACCGGCAGAATTGTTTATCACTTAGTAGATGAATTTTACGTCCAATGGCCCGAGTGTGTAGAACGCTATCCCAAGGCTCAATACAAAGGTGTAGTTGTGTAATTTTCTCCAAGCTTACGAAGGTTGATTTCAATGATTGTTTACACGCTTGGAACTATCTTTTTTCCTTTCGATCGCGCTGTTGATTGGTTGCAAATACTACTCGAACAAGAAATCATTGTCGAACCAGTATTACTTCAGCATGGTGCGACATCGACTCGGTTGAACCATCCCCTGTTAACTAGCGTGCCTTCACTCAGTCGGCATGAAATGTATGCAGCGGCACAGCAGGCTTCATTAGTTATTTCACATGCAGGGCAAGGTTCTACACGAATGCTAGCAGAAATGGGTGCTTGTTTTGTTCTGCTCCCAAGGCTGAAATGTTATGGAGAACATGTAGACGACCATCAACTCTTATTCGCTCGTGCTGTAGAGAAATATGGCATACAACACTGTATCGAACTTCAGCAGTTACTTGAATATGTAAAGGAGCGTCCTTCTCCCTTTCAAGGAAAGTTATTTAACGCTCCTTCACTCGTGATGCATCTAATTGAACGGTATAGAAGTTTGGAACTTCAGAAATAAGCGGCGCTGCTTATGGTGCAACTTGTCCAAAACCGGAATTAGCATCTCCCAGGCGATATTCGTCAGTATAGACAACTCTAGGAGCAGGACCTTTAAAGTTAGGATTGCCTTTATACAAACCCATCTTGAAGTACGGTCCCGTGCCTTCATCGTTCCAGAAAGTAGCTCCTTGATGGTTAATTTTTTGAACGTAGTTGCCGTTGCCTGTTTTCAACCAAAGTTTGAGGAATCCGTCTTGATTTCCCGTCCATTTCACATGCATGACAAAATCAGTCCACTGCCCTCGTAGTTCCGCAACCTTAGCTATGTTAAATCGAGTACATACGGCATCAACAGAACCACCGCTGCGTTGAAGATCGAATCCAACGGAATCGCCTTTGCGAGAAATTTTGGAACCAATGCCACCACAGGGATGTTTTCTGCCTTTTTTGGTGGGATAAGCCCCAAATTGATTCAAAATATCAAATCCTGCGTCATTATCTTTCCAGTCTGTGGGGATGAATATAGACCACCCATACCAATAAGTTTCACCAATTTTGGTTTTATTCTTTTCGATTTCAGATCGTTCGCCGCAACGGTTTACCCAATGTTTGAAAGCTGTCTGTCCAGCTCTCTTAATGTTGTAGGAAGGCTCCATTCCCGAGCAGCCTTTGTTTCTAGACTGCGTAATTTCAGTCGATGACTCAATAATTCCGGCATGGGATTGATGTATTCCTACTGAAGCAAACAAAGCCGTACCCAAGAATATCGTGCCTAAAGCCGTGCGTAGCGATCGCCGTTTCCAAACTTTGGCAAACTTATTGCAATTCTCAACGGTCATATTTAAGTTCTCCGTAGATGCAGAATTTTAACGCTAATTTGAGTAATTCCTATCGAGTCAAAACATCTAAATACTTCTCAAATGAATGACTCGAACTGAATCAATTGGCAGAGTTTAACTGCACGTTGTTTTCCTACAAATCAGCGGTGAACTCAAGTTAATGCTTGCTCCCAGCTATTTCTAGGAGAAAAAACACTGATTTTTCTGAAAACCGTAATTTCACCGATTTTTTTGTGTAGCTATAACTTCTGTAAAAATACGTTGGTGAATCTAACTAATGCTGCAAATAAAGGGACTAACCAATGCGTGAACACTTTAAAAAATTAGTTCGAGATTTGAGAGTTCAATTATCTATCGATTAACGATTTCCTCTCAAACTATCCCTGGCAAGCGATCGCTGAATTTGGATGAACAATGTTGTTAATTTCAACTAATCGCTGCTCAAAGACTCAATTCTCGTCTGTTATATCGGTAAAAGCAGAAATACTAGTAATTTAGTGCGATTTTTGTTAAATAATTCTACTGAAATTTAGGACGCGATCGGTAGAAAAACGGAGACTTGAGTTAACTCAAACTACGAAATTCATCTCTTATGACTAAGACTCAAACATCCTCAAATCGACGATTTAGCTATGACTCAGTAAAAACACTGGTACTAGCTAATTCTTGCAGGAGTTACGCGAAAGATCCCCCCTAACCCCCCTTAAAAAGGGGGGAAATTAAAGTCCCCTTTTTAAGGGGGTTGGGGGATCGAAATCTCTAACTTCAAATGCAGATCTAATGAATGCCCCCTTTGTTAGGGGGTTAGGGGATCGAAATCTCTAACTTCAAATGTATATCTTCTGTCTCAAACAAATTTGCTTAAACTACTACAAAACTAAGAGGTAAAGCTATGAAAGCTGTTCTACTTGCTGGCGGACTTGGCACTCGTTTAAGTGAAGAAACTACCATTAAGCCAAAGCCAATGGTTGAAATTGGTGGTAGACCAATTCTTTGGCACATTATGAAGACTTATTCTACCTATGGCATTAATGATTTTATTATTTGCTGTGGCTACAAAGGCTATGTAATTAAAGAGTACTTTGCTAACTATTTCTTACACATGTCCGATGTCACATTTGATATGCGCTTTAATCAAATGAACGTTCACTGCGGTTATGCCGAACCTTGGCGAGTCACGCTAGTTGATACGGGTGATAAAACCATGACTGGCGGACGGCTGAAGCGAGTCAAAGAGCATATTGGTAGTGAAACTTTCTGTTTTACTTACGGTGATGGTGTAAGTAGCGTCAATATTAAACAGCTAATTGAATTTCACAAACAACAAAAAACTTTAGCTACTTTAACAGCAACTCAACCACCAGGAAGATTTGGTGCAATTTGCCTAGAACAGGAACAAACTAAAATTACTTCTTTTCAAGAAAAGCCTACAGGGGATGGCGCTTGGATTAATGGTGGTTACTTTGTTTTGGAGCCAGAAGTTATTGATTACATAGCAGATGACTCCACGGTTTGGGAAAGCGAACCATTAGAAAAATTAGCTTATAACGAGCAATTATCTGCCTACAAACATGATGGTTTTTGGCAACCAATGGATACTTTGAGAGATAAAAACTATCTCGAAGATCTTTGGAAGAGCGGTAAAGCTCCTTGGAAAGTATGGTAGGACACTGAATATGAATACTAAAGGGTGTAATCATTTCTTTATAGGTGTATTAGCGTTGTGTACGACCTTCTTGTGCTTACCAGAAGGAGTACATAAATCTGATGCAAAAATTATTGATTCAGTGATTACAACTGTTAAGCGCCCAGAAATCGGTAAAGGGGGTTCTGCTTGTCAAAAGCTAGCAACTATTCCCCCTACAAAAGGGAACGGACAGAAGGTCTTCAAACATTGGGTAGATCGTTGCGGCGAACGGTCTGAGATGGCAACGAAAAAAACTAAGATTGGTGAAACCTATTGGTATGGATGGTCTATGTTCGTTCCCTCTACTTGGAAAGATACCGATGCAGGATTCGATATCGTAAATCAATTTGGGGCTTTTCCTTCCAAAAAAGGCAGAAGATACAAGTGTGGTGGGATCGGCTCTAAAATCTCTCGCCAAGGTAGTAACTTTATTTTCGATTTGCAACGGCAGGGTAATTTTGTTGATGTCGAATGTACCAAATTCAACTTAGCTAAAGTCTCCCAACTAAGAGGGCAATGGACTGATTTTGTCATGCATGTGAAATGGACGGGAAATCAAGACGGATTCCTCAAACTTTGGTTGAAAACAGGTAACGGTAAATATATTCAAAAGATTAACCATCAGGGAGCTACTTTCTGGAACGATGAAGGTACGGGACCGTACTTCAAGATGGGATTGTATAAGGGCAATCCTAACTTTAAAGGTCCTGCTCCTCGATCGCTCTATACTGCTGAATATCGCCTGGGTGATGCTAATTCCAGCTTTAAGCAGGTTGTACCGCGCCTTTCTAAGCAAAAAATAGCCGAACGATGACTTCAATTCAGCTTAAAAATTAATTGCTACGGCAATTCTAAATTATTCACGAACAACAGTTGTTTTTATCGTAAGGTGGGCATTGCCCACCCTACACTTAAATTTTTCTAGTGAATGGTAGTTGTTCAAGGAGATATTTTTTATGTCATTTGTTATGAACATACTTAAGAAAAAAATTATGACTGGTCGTCTGAGATCGGCGATCGGGATGATTCGATTTCCAATCCGTCAATGGATATTTTCCATCGCTACAAAAAAGCTGGGCTTAAATATAGTAACTAGGGAAGATATTTTAAAAAACAAAGAACAATATTCTTTAATTCAATTTGGAGCAGAGGAATCAATCTTAGTTGACGAGCCTTACAACAAGAACCCCAATGAAATTCCCAGCATCATTTCTAGCAGAGTTGGTAAAGCGAATACCTTAAACCAACCTGGCGTATTTGAAGTTATAAATGCTCGGTTAGTAGGTTCTACAGCCGTAGGATTTGATGCAGCCGGAAACTTACTTGCGGAAACACTCAATCCACTGAATTTAAGTAGAGCTATACCTACCCGTACTCATATCCTTAAATACTTCCCTACTTGGGAAGATCGAGTAGATACAGCCTGTTCTATAGTTATGGGTAACGGTAATTATTTTCACTGGATTGCAGATTATTTAACTCGGCTTCAGGGACTTGAATTCTATCAAGAACAAACTGGAAGAAGACCGACTTTAATTATAGATAAAAATCCTACTAAGTGGCAGATAGAGTCTCTTAGACTTTTGGGATATGAGCCAGAGAATTGTCTACCCTGGAATGGATCGAGCTTAAAAGTTGACCGATTAGTCATTCCTTCCTGGCGACGCGAACGGCGTATCATACCACCTTCTGTTTGTCGGTGGATGCGACAGCGTATGCTGAGCAATCTAGATAAAGTCAAAAGTCAAAGTGACAGTTTTTCTTCTAGAATTTATATTTCTAGAACCAAAACAACTGGTCGTCAAGTTATCAATGAAGAGGAAGTTTTAGCAGCTTTGGCTCCATTAGGATTTGTATCTTACACAATGGAGAGAATGAGTTTCGCCGATCAAGTTAGATTATTTTCTCAAGCTGAAATAGTTGTTTCGCCTCACGGTGCTGCACTCACAAATACCCTCTTTGCACAGAACTTAAGCGTCATCGAATTTTTTGGTTCCTATGGTAGTCCCTCTTTCTTCCTCTTAGCAAAAGCCTTAGGTTTTCGCTACGCTTGCCTTGCGTCAGGATACAGTGGCAAGAATGAGTTTAGTCAGAAGTATAATGGCGTAACAGTAGATGTAGCTAGATTGCAGGTTCTCGTTGAAGAAATGTTATCTCTATCGAGCGATCGCTCGTTGTTAAGTATGAACTCATAAGTCTTTTTAGATTGGTTCGCTAAGCAAATAATAGTTTTTTCAAGAGAGATATTTGCGAGCTTTTCAACAAATTTGATCGAGAAAAAATTCTGGTTGCTGCTTGTAAAGCATTAAGTGACTCTCTGTTAATGTCGATCGCCAACTGACAATTACTACTTCCTGATATCCATAGAGCTAGAGCTAGCAAAATGACAACTGAGTCAATAAATATAATCAAGTTTACAACAAAAGCAAGTTGTAGTTATTCAGGGAAAAAATCTCATGGTGTCATCTATAGTGAAATCGCTCAAGAAAAAAATTCTCGTTGGTCGTCGTAGGCAAACTATTTTGCTAATAAAAAGACCCTTGCGCCAGTGGATATTTTCTCAGGCGATCGAAAAGTTCGGCTTAAATCTAGTTACAAGGAAAGAATTACTCGCTCAGCGCAAAAAATATCATGTTCAAAACTTTAGCTCTGGGGAATCAGTTATAATTGACAAGCCCCGCCAAGGTTCAGATGAAATGCCTAAATTAACTGAAAGTATGGGCAGTTTTACTTTGGAAGAGCCTCTAGTATTTGAAGTGGAAAATGCTAAACTTGTTGGACCTGCTGCTGTTGGTTTCGATCGAGATGGAAGCATAATTTCAGAAATAATCAGTGGAAATCTAAAGAGTTTAAGCAGATTACCTGCACGAACCTTAGTTTTAAAGCAATTGCCTGATTTTACTACTCCTCAAATAGATGTAGCTTGCTCGCTGGTGAATCCAACTAGCATGGGCTATTTTACCTGGATGGGAAATTTAACTCGACTTGAAGGAATAGAATATTATCAAGCGCAAACTGGGATCAAGCCTGAATTAATTATTAATTCTCATCCTACTAGATGGCAAAGAGAATCTCTTAGACTCTTAGGATATGAACCGCAAGATTGTATACAATGGAACGGCTCAAGAATAAAAGTTAATCGATTAGTAGTTCCATCTTATCGTCGCGTACAACAGCTAATCTCACCTTCAGGCTGTCATTGGCTTCGTCAACGTCTAGTTAGTAATTTACCCGTTAAAGGAAGTGAAAAAGGCGATTTTTCCTCCAGAATATACATTGTTCGTACCAAAAAAACAGGTCGAACAATTACTAATGAAGAGGAAGTCCTGTCTATTTTGACTCAATTGGGATTTGTGAGCTACACGCTAGAAGAATTGAGTTTTGCAGACCAGGTTAGACTATTTTCTCAAGCAGAAATGGTGGTTGCTGCTCATGGTGCTGGGTTGGCAAATATCATGTTTGCAGAGAACTTGAAGGTAATCGAACTTTTTGGTTCATATGGTACTGCGGCTTATTTTGTCTTATCTAAAATGTTGGGTTTTGACTATAGCTGCTTAGTGTCAGATCCTCAGGGAAAAAACCAGGTGAGTGAGAGATACACTGATATGACAGTAGACATCGCCAAATTAAAAATGCTTCTTGCAGAAATGTTGTCTAGCGATCGCCAACCTTTAGTTAAATCTATTGATGAGCCAGAAATTGATGAGCAACAATTAGTTGATTCTTAAATTGCTTGGCGATCGCAATTTCTTCAGCAGGGTGTCCAATGGCTTAAGTAAAACCGCAAGTATTACCTACTAAACAGGAGTGACCCTGGCGGACTGCGTGTGAAGCACTAATGCTCTCTAAGGAAACCTCAACTTTATAGCCTTAATTCGACAGTATGTTTGGATGACGAGCAACAAACAAGTCATAGCTTTTTAAGGAAAGATTTTATGGCATCTGTAAGGAATCTGCTGAAGAAAAAGATTTTAGTTGGTCATCGCATAGTCCTTTATAAAAGAATTAAAAAATCACTGCGTAAGTGGATATTTTCTTTCCTTAAGGAGAAGAAAAGTTTTAATATATTGACAAGGGAAGAACTATTTAAAAACAATGATAAATACCAAATTCTCTCCTTCGGAGCTGAAGAAAATATTATAGTTAGTGAGCCGTTTAATGGAGTAAATGAACTACCAAATTTAATTAAAACTACAAGTTTGCTTACAGGATCGATTGGCAAATTTACTTTAAACAAGCCTTTTGTAGCTGAAGTAATAAACGCCGAGCTTGTCGGTTCGGCAGCAGTTGGATTCGACCGGGAAGGAAGCTTAATTACAGAAACTGTAATGCAAAATCTAGTAAATATAGAAAAATATTTACCTAATGGCATCCCTGCACAAACCTTGATTTTAAAGAATTTACCTAGCTTCGGCTCTCATCAACTGGATACAGCTTGTTCGTTACTTAATTGGTGGTCTAAGAATTATTCTCATTGGATAGTAGATTGTTTATTGCGGCTTGAAGGACTCGAATATTATCAAAAGCAAACTAAGAGAAAGCCAGCTTTAATTATTGAATCAAATCCTCCTACCTGGAAAATAGAGTCTCTCAAACTTTTAGGATATGGACTAGATGATTGTATACCTTGGAAGGGTTCAAAAATAAAAGTCAACCGACTAATAGTTCCATCTTTTCGACGCGAGCAAGCCTTCCCTGTATCACCCGCCGCCTGCAAGTGGCTTCGTCAACGCCTATTGAGTAATCTTCCTAATATAGAGAGCAGTCAGCGTTCTTTTTCACCAAGAATCTATATTTCCCGCGCCAAAACAACAGGTCGTAAAGTAATTAATGAAGATGATGTGTTAGAAGCTCTCTCTCCTTTTGGATTTGTGGCATACGCACCTGAAGAGATGAGCTTTGCAGACGAGGTTAGACTATTTTCACAAGCAGAAATGGTTGTTGCTCCTCATGGTTCTGGTCTAGTAAATATAATATTTGCCCAGAACTTGAGTGTCATCAAACTTTTCGGTTCAACTGGTGTTCCGTGCTTTTTAGTTTTAGCGAAATCACTAGGTTTTCAGTATGGATGTCTTACAGGAGACTACAATTCGAGAAACAATCACTCCTTTGAGCAGAACAACAACATAATGGTTGACATTCCTAAATTGCGGGTTTTGGTGGCAGAAATGTTAAACAACAGATATGGCGATCGCCAACCTGTAATTACTACTTATTGACGAGCAACAACTAGCTGGCTACTAGATTGCTTGGCGATCGCAATTTTATTCAGAGAAAGGCAGCACTACCTTGAGTACAGCAATAAATCCTGTTGTACTTAATTAATTTGATTCAACTCTAACTAACAAAAATTCTAATCTTTGCAGGAAAGACGCTGTGGTAAATTTTTTGGTCGCGCCTTTGAGGAATTTGCTCAAGCAAAAGATTTCGGCTGCTCATCGTAGAACAATTGGTGGAGCGATCCGACGCTCAATTCAGCAACAGACCTTTTATTTTGTTAGAAAGTTTGGCTTGAAAGTCATCACGAGAAAGGAAGTTTTTGAGGGAAATATCAAACATCGAGTTCTTCAATTTAATGCCGAAGAAGCAATTGTCATTAATCACCCCTGTAACGGTTCTGACCAGATTCGAGAAATTTTAAATACAACTGGTCAACATAATTTGTCACAACCATTTGTCATAGAGGTGGAAAATGCTAAGTTAGTTGGAACTATAGCTATTGGTTTTGACGAGGCTGGCAACATAATTGCAGAAACGATCTCGGGAAATCCAGACTGCATTAAATATATTCCAGCTCAAACTTTACTTTTGGAAAAGTTGTCTAACTGGGCAGCACCTCAGATAGAGGCGGCTTGTTCGTTAACTAACTGGAATAGCGGTTATTTTCACTGGTTGATAGATTGTCTAACTCGACTTGAAGGAATTGAGTACTATCAAGCACAAACTGGAATTAAACCAACTCTAATTATTCATGCTAATCCTCAAGAATGGCAAAAAGAGTCTCTCAGACTTTTAGGATACAACCCAGATGATTGTATTGAATGGAACGATTCCGGCGTTAAAGTTAAAAAGTTAGTTGTTCCCTCTTTTCGACGAGAACACAACATCATATCACCTACAGCCTGTCAGTGGTTGCGCCAGCGCTTATTGAGCAATCTGTCAGATAATACCAGCATCTCTTTATCGCCTAGAATATATATTTCTCGACCCAAATCAGCCGGACGAAATATCATTAATGAAGCAGATGTTATGGCGATTTTGGCTCCTTTGGGCTTCGTCGCTTATACGATGGAGGAACTGAGTTTTGCAGATGAAATTAGACTATTTTCTCAAGCAGAAATAGTTGTCGCTCCTCACGGTGCTGGTCTCACAAATATAATTTTTGCACTCCAGAAATTAATTGTTATCGATCTGTTTGGTTCGTTTGGTACGCCGTGTTTCTTTGCCTTAGCACAAGCATTAGGTTTTTACTACGGTTGCCTGGGAGAGGGCTTCGATCCAAAGAATAAAACTGGAAA
The DNA here is from genome assembly GCF_003991895.1 of Chroococcidiopsis cubana SAG 39.79. Taxonomy (NCBI): domain Bacteria; kingdom Bacillati; phylum Cyanobacteriota; class Cyanophyceae; order Chroococcidiopsidales; family Chroococcidiopsidaceae; genus Chroococcidiopsis; species Chroococcidiopsis cubana. Next base: position 66,862 of record NZ_RSCK01000022.1, on the reverse strand, counting down.
GTACAAAGGGATTACGGTAGATATTGCCAAATTGCAAGTTTTACTGCAAGAAATGTTCACTGTTAGAGATAGCGATCGCCAAGTTGCCAGTGTAGAAGACGCACTATTTCTAACTGGCGACAGTGCCGTCTAAAGAAAGCGATCGCCCCATATACACAAATTCAAGCTTACAAACATGAAAATTCTTGTTACTGGTACAGAAGGCTATCTCGGTTCGTTACTAGCTCCAATTTTGATGCAACGCGGGCATGAAGTTATCGGCGTAGACACGGGATTCTATAAAGTTGGTTGGTTGTACAACGGCACTCAACTGACTGCTAAAACACTCAATAAAGATCTGCGGCAGATTTCAACTGAAGATCTAGAAGGGGTGGAAGCGATCGTCCATATGGCAGAGCTTTCCAACGATCCAGCCGGACAACTCTATCCCAACATCACCTACGACATTAATCATAAAGGTTCCGTCCGCCTCGCTACCTTAGCTAAAACAGCTGGAGTGCGGCGCTTTGTCTACATGTCTTCCTGTAGCGTCTACGGAGTTGCAACCGCAGGAGATGTGACTGAAGCATCTCCAGTCAATCCGCAAACCGCTTATGCCGAGTGTAAAACGCTTGTCGAGCGAGATGTCACGACAATGGCTGATGATAGTTTTTCGCCTACATTCATGCGAAATGCGACAGCTTTTGGTGCTTCCCCCAGAATGCGCTTTGATATCGTCTTAAATAACCTGGCGGGGTTGGCTTGGACGACCAAAGAAATTAAAATGACCAGTGACGGTACGCCCTGGCGACCCCTAGTCCACGCCCTCGATATTGCTAAGGCGATCGCCTGTACGCTGGAAGCTCCGCGCGATATCGTTCACAATCAAATCTTTAACGTGGGTGACACGGCGCAAAATTATCGTGTCAAACAAGTTGCCGAAATCATTGCTGAAACTTTTAAAGGATGCAAGCTGAGTTTTGGCGAAAACGGGGCGGATAACCGCAGCTATCGCGTCAGTTTCGAGAAGATTAATACGGTACTGCCGGGATTCAAATGCGAGTGGGATGCACGACGCGGCGCTCAACAATTATTCGATCTATTTACTCAAATTGATATGACTGCGGAGACGTTTTTATTCAGAGGATTTACTCGGTTAAAGCAGTTAGAATATTTGATTCGGACTCAGCAGATCGATCGCGATTTCTTTTGGAAGAAGCTAGGCGATTAGAAATCGCGGCTAGACAAACCATTACATTTTGATGAGTGATGCAAAGATCTTGGAGATCCCCTAACCCCCTTAAAAAAGGGGCTTTCCTGGAAAAAGCAAGCGTTGTTTCCCTCCTTAAAAAAGCGGCTTTCTGGAAAAAGCAAGCGTTGTTTCCCTCCTTTTTAAGGGGGGTTAGGGGAGATCTTGCCTCAATCGGTTAGAGGAGTAATCATGTTAGTTGATGCTTTGAAATTACCAGCAGAAACGCTGGTAGAAACAGACATTTGTATTATCGGTGCTGGTGCGGCAGGAATTACGCTCGCACGCGAATTACGCGATCGCCCCGAACAAGTTTGTTTGCTTGAAAGTGGCGGATTTGACTATGAGGAACAGATTCAATCGCTGTATGCGGGAGAGAATACTGGTCTAGCTTATTTTCCCTTGAAAGAAGCACGCGGGCGCTATTTCGGCGGTTCGACCAACTTGTGGGGCGGTTGGAGTCGTCCGATGGATGAAATTGACTTCGAGCATCGTCCCTGGATGCCTTATAGCGGTTGGTGTTTTCCCAAGGCGGAGCTAGATCCCTACTACGAACGGGCGCAAACTGCTTGTCATTTGGGTGCATTTGAATACGATTTGGCATACTGGCAAGAGGCGTTAGCGCAACAATGTCAAGTCCCTGCAACTACAGAGCAGCTGGCTACCTATCTATGGCAGATTATCCCATGTACTCACTTGCGCTTTGGCGAAGCGTATCGCGCCGAG
>NZ_RSCK01000022.1:0-64898 GCF_003991895.1 Chroococcidiopsis cubana SAG 39.79 | reverse complement strand
CGGGTGCAAAGTGGTGGAGTCGGCAACCAACACGATTTGGTAGGCAGATTCTTCATGGAGCATCCCTATCTCATTTCTGGCAAAGCCGAATTGTCCAACTCAGCTGAGTTATATACGCGAATTAAGTTTCCCGTGGGTGAAACATTTCTGGCAACAGGCTTAGGCTTGTCCAAAGAAGTGCAAGAACGCGAACAGATTCTGAATTTTGGCTTGAGATTATTAGCCATTGACGAATGGTTAGAAGCTTACAAGCGATTGCGATCGCAAACTCAACAGTCAGTCCGACATAAAGCTTTTCCTTCCATTGCAGAAGGACGGAAGAACGCAGGTAAGTCTTCTACAATTGCGGATTTCATCAAAGTCGCTAGCCGTCCCGATCGCTTTGCTGACAGAATGACAAAAAAACTGTTTCACCAATCCATGGCAGCGCGACAATTCAACAGTTGCGATACCCATTTAATTGGGGAGCAAGCACCAAATCCCGATAGTCGGGTTACTCTCAGCCGCGATCGCGATAAATTAGGGATGAATCGCGTCCAGCTTGACTGGCGTTTGAGTCCAATTGACAAGTATACAATTGCGCGATCGCAGCAGTTAATCGCAGCAGAATTCGAGCGTTCTGGACTGGGTAAAATTCACGTCGAACTAACTGACGATGAAGCGACTTGGCGATCGGTCGCTGGCTCGTATCATCATATCGGCACAACCCGCATGAGTAGCAACCCCAGGGAAGGTGTGGTTGACGAGCATTGTCAAGTGCATGGCATTCACAACTTATATGTTGCTGGTAGCTCGGTTTTTCCCACCAGCGGACTCTCCAATCCTACTCTCACGATTGTCGCTTTAGCGATCCGACTTGCCGATCGCCTGAAAGATCGCCTGGATAACTCTGCTGAAATCAGTCCAGCAGTTGCAGTTCAGGCTCTTTAGTTTAATCGTGAATTTTGCACAAGAGATCCCCCAACCCCATTTTCAAGGGGACTTCTGATTCCCCCCTTTTTAAGGGGGGTTAGGGGGGATCGAGATCTAAAACTTCCAGTCCGTAACCCCTAAACAATTCTGACAGATGAATCACCAGCAACCGCGCCTCAGCATTGGTATGCCCGTGTATAATGCCGAGCAGTATATCATAGAAGCAATAGATGCAATTTTGGCTCAAACCTATACAGATTTTGAGCTGATTATTTCAGACAATGCCTCCAGCGATCGCACTCAGGAAATCTGTCAAGCATACGCAGCAAAAGATCGGCGGATCAAATACTATCGGAACGATCGCAATATTGGCGTTCATCGAAATTACAGACGCGCCTTTCAATTAGCGACAGGCGAATATTTTAGATGGGCTACCCACGATGATATTTGCGCTCCACAAGGGATTGAAAAATGCGTTGAAGTTTTAGATCGAAATCCAGATGTCGTATTGTGCTACACCAAGACTAAATTAATTAACGAGCATGGCACGATTTTGGAGCAAAACTACGATGAAAACCCCCTACTTACTAATTCACCACACGCTCATATTCGCTTTCGGAATTTGATAATTGACTCTTTTTCTCGACGTTATCGCGGTCAGCAACTTTTTGGAGTCATGCGTCATAGTGTTGCTGCAACAACTCCTCTTTTAGGCGATTACTCTGGTGGGGATAAGCCTTTTCTGGCTCGCATGACTTTATTAGGTAAATATTATGAAGTTCCTGAATATTTGTTCTTTAACAGAGAACATTCTCAGCGTTCTTCTAGTAAGGAGATGAATAGTCCCTACCTACGTATGCGGTTATTTAACCCTGATACCAAAGGAGAAAAACCTGTCTTTCCTAGATGGAGTGTTTTCTTAGATTATTTAAGTGCTATTAAAGATGTACCTCTCAGCCTATCCGAACGAATTCGTTGCTATTTAGTTCTCGGGACTTGGTTAGGAAAAAACAAGAACTGGGAGCAATTAGTTAAAGAATTAATTAAGGCATCTGTCTGGTCTATTTATTTTTCTAAACATCGCCAGATGTTAGTACAACAACACCAAGCTGAAATTCCATCAAGTTGATTATAACTGTCATTAGCGATTGGTCATCTATTAAATCATAACGTCTTGCTTTAAGTTTCAGGCGTGCAACCCTCACGGTAAGGGTCTTAAATCACTTTCGTGAAGTTAGACATACTCAAAACGGGATGGGCTACAAAAAATGAGAATTCTAGAAAAAATTTCTCACAAATCTAATTTAACAGCAAGAAAATATCTGACCAATTTATTGGTGCATGAGGTCAAACTTGAGGAGCATTATAAGAATTCTCAAAGAGAAAATTTATCATGTTCTGGTCAAAATATTTATATACCAGAAGCTCAACAAATGAATTTTTTCCGCGAGATTAAGCATTTGCAAGCAGCAAATTATTCTCTTCCAGATATATACACGACTACTTTACATGACGTAATTTACTGTACAAAATTTGATATTTTGCTGACAAAAACGCGCAAAGTTATCTCGAACTCCATAAACACCACTATCGAGCAGAATAAATACGATATTGCAGAAAATACTTATTTCAATAAAATAGAAAAAATTGCGGGCGTTTGTGCTATTTTTCGTTCGTTTGCCAATGGTTATTATCACCAGCTAATCGATAACATTCCGCGAATTTTCTTGCTCGATCAACCGCAATATAAAGACATAGAAGAAATTAAATTGCTAGCTTCAACAAAAATTTCTAGATCGGAAGAGTTTTTGCTCTCAAAAATACTACCCAACAATGTAAAACTTACCAAGGTAAGTCCAGATAAAAATTATGCGATCGAAAATCTAATCTTTCCTTCTTTTCTAACTCGTCGCCATGCAGGATACTTACCCTCTGATTATTTAAGATTTTTCACAGAGAAAGTAACGCCACAACGACCGCGAAAGAAAATCAATCGTATTTTCATCTCTAGAAAAGCTTCAAAAAAGGGACGACATATTTTGAATGAAGATGAACTATTTGATATGTTGAGTAAGTACGGATTCAAGAAATACCTACTTGAACAGATATCAATTGAAGATCAAATCGATCTTTTTAGTGATAGCGAATACGTTATAGGTTCGCATGGTGCTGGACTTGCTAATATTATTTTTGCCGAAGGAGTTAATGTCTTAGAAATATTTCCTACACAGGAGATTTTGCCACATTTTTACTTCTTAGCAAAATCTCTGAATCATAATTATGAATACTGGTGCGGTCAGGCAACATCCAAAAACAGCAATTTTGTGGTTAATGTATCAGAGATTGCAAGAATGATAGCTAGTCAAGAAATGTGTTCAACCTAATATTGTAATCGATAGACATTGGAAACAGAGCTATTTATTTTTAGCTCTAAATTGTTGTAGTCGCAAGTTTTAAGAGGAGTCAAGCAATGAAATCGCTTTTATCTAAAATTAAGCCAACCGATATCTTTTCAGAACCATTTCCTCATATTGTCATTAAAGATGCTTTGGATGAAGAAGTCTACTCAAAGCTGAAATCAGAATGGGCTGATATTGAAATTTTAAGGCAAGGAGAAGACAACAAAGGAACAGATTTGTCTAGCAATAAAAGATTGCATTATTTAGCACAAGAAAGTTTAAATGACGAGCGAATTACTCCTTTCTGGAAAGAGTTTATTGCTTTACATACATCCGATACATTCTTTCAAGAGTTTCTGACGATCTTTAAAGACTATATTGTCCAAATGTATCCTGACTTTGAGCAAAAATATGGCTCGTTTGCAACGCTAAAGTCTGGATTGCGAAAAGTTGACACGTTTGAAAGTGTAGATGTGTTACTCGACGCACTGATTTGTATAAATACACCCGTTATTACTAAACCAAATGCAGTCAGAGGCGCGCACATAGATTTACCAGATAAACTATTCGCCGGACTATTCTATCTGCGCGATCCGCAAGATACATCGACAGGAGGCAATCTGGAAATTTATAAATTTAAGAACGGCAAGCCTTACGGATTTAGAAGCAGTGCAATTGATGATTCTTATATCAAGCATGTAAAAACAATTGAGTACGATCGCAACGTTCTTATATTATTCCTGAACTCAGTTTATTCGTTACATGGTGTCAGCGTGCGATCGCTAACAGAGTCGCCTCGATATTTTGTGAATTTAGTTGGCGAAGTCAAACAGCCTTTATTCAATCCTAAGCAATATCAAGAATTACCTTCGTTCAAAACGAAATACATCAGAAAACTAGAAAACGCCATCAAAAAAGTAGCTCTGGCAGCCAAGTAAGCGACTCATATAAAGAGGTTTTATTCAGCACATGATCTATAGCGAAACCGAAAAGCTCGCCCCTGACATCACAAATACTATTACCACGCCTGCGACAAATACTATTTTAGTCATTTGTCCTCTCCCATACCCTCCAACCAATGGTACTAGAGTTCATATTTGGGGATTAATTCTGTTCTTCAAACAAACTGGCTGGCGAGTCGTTGTTGCTGCATACAATTGGCCCGGACAGAGAATTTTTAAAGCCGATGGTGAACCTGGAATTGACTTACCAATAGATATAGAATTTCACCTATTTGAACGCAGTTTTCGTTATTCTGTAGCGAAAGATCCGCATACAGCACAAAATCTGCACAAGCTACAAACGTTGATTGAAGATTGCAAACCCCAGGTTGTTTGGTGTAATTATTCCGATCTCGTACCGCTAGTCTCTCAACTCGACTTAAAAGGAGCGCATCTCTGGTTTCGACCGCACGATTTTGAACTAGCGCACAACATAGAAACAGCGATCGCCTCTCGACCTTGGAAAACTGGGTGGAACCAAAACACTTTTAAACAAACCGTTAAGTGGAGCAAAAAACTCTTACAACAAACAACCCAATCCTTTGCTTCCGAGCGCCAAATGCATCGAATTTCCGACCGGATCTTTTTCAATGCTTACAGCGACATGCAGTTTATGTCGCGCCTCTACGGTGGGACTGTGCGTAAAGATTGGGTCGTCCCTTTTTTAGAACGAGAACGCATTCCGGTAAAAGATAACAAGTCACCGCTCGATGTTGTATACATTAGCAGCAATTACGTCAGTCCAACCCATCTATCGGGAGTGAGACAGCTGCTACAACGAGTCATTCCGGCAGTCGAGCAAGCCATGCCCGGTCAATTTCGCTTTCACTTTGTCGGCAAGGGTTGTGCCGAGCATTTAAGCCAGTATGCCTCAAACGCGATCGTCATTCACGATTTTGTTGACGATTTGTCAGCTTTCATGCGCGACAACATTGATATTGCTTGTTTGCCAGTGGAAATTGGTTGGGGATGCAAAATCAAAGTTTTAGAAGCAATGGCTTCTGGCTTGCCTGTAATTGGTTTACCTCAGACTTTTCGCGGCGTACCACCAACACCAGGAGCTTACTATGCCTGCCACAGCACGCAGGAATTTGTCTCAGCCTTCAGAGCTTTACAAGATACAAACACACGCCGACAAGCAGCAAGTGCAGGATTAACCACCTATACAGCATGGCGAAATGAAGGACGGCAAATTCTGAGCGAAGCATTAAATCAGTTAACAGGGAGCAGGGAGTAGGGAAAGACAAGGGGGACAAGGGAGAGCGCTCTGGAAAATTCTCCCTTGTGTCCTCCCACACCCCACACTTCCCACACTTCCCACACCCTATTTACTACTTTCCACTGGTTCCACTAGCCACCAGCCACTAGCCACTAGCCACTCATCCGATCGAGGTATTGAAAATATGCAATGCATAGAGCCAGAGCCTAAAACTTATGTTTTACAAGTTGTCGAACTGCTCAAACAAGAAGCAGATGCAATTATCAAAACAGCAAATCAATTACAGCCAGAAGGTATAGAACGAGCAGTTGAGCTGTTGGCTGATTGTCACGGTAAGGTTGTCTTGGTGGGTGTTGGCAAGTCAGGAATTATCGCCCAGAAAATTGCTGCAACTCTAACCAGTACGGGGACATCAGCGGTTTTTCTGCACCCATCTGATGCCTTGCATGGTGATATTGGAATTGTGGCTGGAGGTGACGTTGCTGTGATCTTGAGTAACAGTGGCGAAACTGATGAATTGGTTGCCATGTTGCCCTATCTTAAATGTCGGCAGATCCCAATTATTGCGATCGTCGGCAGACTGCGTTCCACGCTTGCTTACAATGCTGATGTAAGTCTCAATGCAGCAGTCGATCGCGAGGCTTGTCCGTTTAATTTAGTCCCCACAAGTAGTACAACTGTCGCCTTGGCAATTGGAGACGCGCTGGCGATCGCCCTGATGCACGTTAAAGGTTTAACCCCAGAAGCGTTTGCATTTAACCATCCTGCGGGACGATTGGGCAAACGCTTGACTCTCAGGGTAAGAGATTTAATGCACGCTGGCGCGCACAATCCCGTTGTTTCACCTGAAGCCGCTTGGATTGAAGTCTTGAGTGCAATTAGCGAAGGTGGGTTGGGTGCTGTCAATGTCGTAGACGATCTGGGTTGTTTAGTCGGAATTATTACAGATGGCGATTTGCGACGATTGCTACAAAAAGTCAAACATCAAGAGTTGGAAACGCTGACAGCAGGAACGATCGCCACAGCAAATCCAATTGCGATCGCCCCCGATATACTTGCCTACCATGCCTTGGAATTAATGGAAAATCGCCCTTCCCAAATTTCTATCTTGCCCGTAGTTGAGGAACAACGTTGCATCGGTTTAATTCGGGTACACGATATAGTTCGCAGCGGCATTTGATTGGGAGTGGTAGTTGGTAATTGGTAATTGGTAGTTGTGTTGTCCCTCTTGTCTCAATTGTGAATTGCGAATTGAATTGTCTCCCCTGTTCCCCAATATTGATAACTGAAAATTATGAATATTTTGGCTGTAATTCCAGCGCGCTACAACTCGCAACGCTTTCCTGGCAAACCACTCGTCAGAATTGACGATCGCCCGATGGTGCAATGGGTTTATGAAGCGGCTAAACGTTGTCCGGCTTTCAGTCAAGTTGTGGTGGCGACAGATAGCACGGCGATCGCTGACTGCGTGCGTCGGTTTGGTGGGGTGGTAGAAATGACCCGCAGCGACCATCAAACAGGTACGGATCGAGTCGCAGAAGTCGCAGAACGATATCCTGAAATGACGGCGATCGCCAACGTTCAAGGCGATCAACCCTTCGTCACCGCAGATATGCTGACGCAGCTTGTGACTCCCTACTTGCAAGGAGAGTCACCCGATATGACGACTCTAGCCTGTCCGCTGCATGAAGAGAGCTACAACGACCCCAACGCCGTAAAAGTCTTGTGCGATCGCCGCGATCGGGCGCTTTATTTCTCCCGCTCCCCCATCCCTTACTATCGCAATGCGGGTTCTGCACCAGTATTTCACCACCTCGGACTCTACGCTTTTAGCCGCAATTTTCTTGCCAAATACGCTCAGTTGACCCCGACACCATTAGAACACTGCGAAGGATTAGAACAGTTGCGCGTACTCGAACACGGCTACGCGATCGTCGTTTGTCAAACTCAAAAAGCCGTGTTGGAAATCAACACGCCGAGCGATCTGCTACAGGCGCAAGCCTTAATTGCTCAAAGCACCATGAAAGAAGTCGAAAGTCAAAAGTTAAAAGTCAAAAGTTAAAAGTCAAAACACACTCCTCCCTGCCCTGCTCCCTGCTCCCTGCTCCCTACTCACTTAATAGGAAAATAACAATGCGCGTTATCGTTTGGGGTTTAGGTTACGTCGGTACAGTTGTTGCTGCTTGCTTGGCGCAAGCCGGACATGATGTTATAGGTGTAGAACTCAACCCAGAAAAGGTAAAAGTTTTTAATAGCGGGCGCAGTCCGTTGAAAGAACCCGATTTAGATGAGTTAATTCAGCAAGGAATCGCTCAAGGACGGTTACGGGCTGTAACGGATGGCGAACAATACGTTGCTGAGGCTGATGCTTCTCTCATCTGCGTTGGTACGCCTAGCATGGCGGATGGTAGTCCAATGCTCAACTATATAAAAGGAGTTGCCCAACAGATCGGTAGCGGGTTGAAGCATTCACAACGCTATCACGTTGTCGTTCTCCGCAGTACGGTTTTTCCTGGCGTAACCCGCGATTTTCTCCTACCATTGCTAGAACAGCATTCGCTGCGTTCTGCTGGCGAGGACTTTGGTTTAGTAGTCAATCCAGAATTTCTGCGCGAGACGGAAGCAGTCACAGATTTTCACGCGCCTCCTTATACCGTAATTGGGGAATTAGACAAACGCTCGGGTGATGCGATCGCTCAACTCTATAGCAATATCCAGGCTCCTTTACATCGCGTGGCATTGGAGGAAGCGGAATTGTTGAAGGTAGTTAACAATACATTTCATGCCCTCAAGATCGGGTTTAGTAATGAAATTGGTCGGATTTGCGATCGCCTGGGAATAGATAGTCACGTCCTGATGCAGCTCGTTTGTGCCGATACTAAGCTCAACATCTCCCCTGCCTATCTCAAGCCTGGATTTGCTTTTGGTGGCTCTTGTTTACCAAAAGACTTGCGCTCTCTCATTTTCAACGCTCGGCAGTTGGGGGTTGAAATCCCGATTCTAGATTCAGTACTGCCCAGCAACACGTTGCAAGTTGAAGCAGCGCGGATCAAAATTCACGAAACTGGTGCTAAGCACGTCGGTATCTTGGGTTTGAGTTTTAAAGCAGGTACGGACGATCTGCGCGAAAGTCCCGTTATCAGCCTGATCCGTCAGTTGTGGCAGGATGGCTTAGAAATATCAGTCTACGATCCAGACGTAAATCTAGAGGTGCTATTGGGCAGCAACTTAGAATACCTGCAACGCCAGCTACCGCAAATCGATCGGATTTTGCGCACGGATATCGATAGCGTATTAAATGAATGCCAAACTCTAGTCATTACTCAAAAACGACCGGAATTCACCAACATACAAGGACTCAAGAGTCACGTTGCCGTTCTCGACTTGGTGCGGTTGAGCAACGAGTCTGCCGTTACAGGCTTAGCTAACTATGAAGGGATTTCTTGGCAGAAGAAACAGCCTGCTAAGAAAATCTTGCCATTTGCGGGCAGCGATCGCGCTAACAACAAAGACGTTGCGCCCGTTGCTAGGTAGTAGGTTTTTGAAACAATCGTAGGGGCGCACAGCTGTGCGTCCCTACAAAAATGTGCGCCCCTACAAAAATGTGCGCCCCTACAGATCGTGTACCTCATCCATCAGTAACCACAATGATTCAAACCCAAATTTCCAAAACTCTCTCTATTGGTGATGGCTGTCCCCTCACCTTAATTGGTGGTCCCTGCGTGATTGAATCGGGGGACTTTACGCTGAAAATGGCAGAGGAAATTGCTAAAGTGTGCGATCGCTTGGGTGTTTCTTTTATCTTCAAGTCTTCCTTTGATAAAGCCAATCGCACGTCAATTAATTCTTTTCGCGGACAACCGATCGAATCTGGACTCAAAATTCTCCAACGGGTAAAAGAGGAAGTCGGAGTCCCAGTCCTCACCGATATCCACGAAAGCCACCAAGCGGTGACTGTAGCAGAAGTGGTTGATGTTTTACAAATTCCTGCTTTCTTGTGTCGGCAAACCGATCTGCTTTTGGCAGCAGCAGCAACAGGCAAAGTTGTCAATGTCAAAAAGGGTCAGTTCCTTGCGCCTTGGGATATGAGGCAAGTCGTGCGCAAGTTAGAAGCAGCTGGAACCAAGCGCATTCTTTTAACCGAGCGCGGTACGAGTTTCGGCTACAACACTTTGGTAGTAGATTTTCGTTCTCTACCACAAATGCGATCGCTGGGTTATCCCGTAGTCTTTGATGCTACCCACAGCGTTCAAATGCCGGGGGGTCAAGGTGATAAATCTGGCGGACAGCGCCAATTCGTACCTTACCTGGCAAGAGCCGCTGCTGCGATTGGAATTGATGCCTTATTTATGGAAATTCACGAAGACCCAGACAATGCACCAAGTGATGGTCCAAATATGATTCCTCTGGCTCAATTGGAAACTGTGTTGAGACAAATTATCAACGTCCGTAACTGTTTAGAAGTAACTCCCGCTCTTGTTTAACATGACAACCATTTTTGAATTTGAACCCGAAGTGCGATCGCCCAGCAGCTTTCAAGGAGATTCGCACAATATTTCTGAGAGAGATGCACGCTTGTCGCAAGTCAAATTACTAGTTCTTGATGTTGATGGTGTCCTCACAGATGGAGGTCTTTACTACTCCGAAAGCGGTGAGGTTCAACAGCGATTTAACATCAAGGATGGTCAAGGATTAAAGCGATTGATGTACTCTGGTGTAGAAGTTGCCATTATTACAGCTAAGTCTTTTTCATCCACTCTTCATCGCGCCAAAGATTTAGGAATTGATCGCGCTTATCTGGGGATTAAAGATAAATTACCGACTCTAATTCATCTGTGTCAAAACTTAGACATATCTTTGTCTCAGGTGGCATATGTTGGTGATGACATTAACGATCTAGAAGTCATGCACGTTGTTGGCTGTCCTTTAACGGTAGCTGATGCCATGCGTGCCAATCAAGACTGCGCTCTTTACGTCACTAAATTACCAGGAGGACAAGGTGCAGTTCGCGAGATCTGCGATCTTATTGTTGCCCTCCAAACGGTGAAATAAATTCACTCGCATAGAAATCAAGTATGTCAACATCAAAAACAATTAAGCGGCTTGTCGTTTGTTTTGGTAGCATTCAACTCGTCACGGTTTTGTCAGTCATGAATTATCGAGAAAAGACGCGACAAGACCAGAATTTGCAGTACGAAAACTACCTGCTAATTACTCCTTTATTTGCTCCCCAAGGACAAAGTGAGAAATTTGCTGCTTTGATTGAACAAATGGCTCGGTCGATTTGCACTTGGGAAAAAGTTGCTTATATGCCCTTGGAGCAAAAACAAGCAATTTCCCAAAAAGTGAAGCAGTCTGGTTTATCTAAAGTGACTGACTTAGTTCATGCATTAACCGGGAGTCAGCATTTTGATGAGATTTTTCTAGCGCATGAATACGATTTTGAAGACCAGTTGGTGATGAATCTCTATCAAGATGCCGAAAAGATTTGCTACGGTAACGGCATTGGAGTTTACACGGCACAATCGGCTTTCCCTAAAGCTAATTTATTGAGAGATTCGCGTAATTATCTAGACTTTATCTATAAGTCGTCAAAGGACAAACTCAGAGAATTTCTCCCTCGCAAGCGATCGCTGAGCGAACAAAAGCTAGACATTGGTTATTTCTCGCTGCCATTTGCTTTTGGACAAGAACCGGCAATTCCAACGATTATTCTTGACAGAGATGTTTACCGAGAGACTTTTCAAAAGTTAAGCGCCAAGCTATCTGAGTTTATCGATATTAGTTATATCGAAAACCTACGCGATCGCATCCAAACTGCTCCCACGTCAATTTTACTCACGAGTAATTTCTCTGAGTCGGGTAGAATATCGCCAGAAAATGAAATTGCTGCCTATCGAGAGTTTTTGGTCACTAGAGGAATTCGTCCCGATGAAGTTCTCTTAATTAAACCACACCCTAGAAATTCTAGAGAGAAGTTACTGCAATTAAAGTCTAATCTTAGCGCTCTTTATGCAAATGTAATTCTGCTAGCTGAAGACTTTTTGTTTTATCTTCCATTTGAATTAATTTTCATGGAAGTTTTCTTAAACACAGACTTGAAAAATCTGCAAAATTCTAGAGTTTTTACGTTTAGCTCTGCTTGTTTAACGCTGGAATTTGTTTTAGATACCCGTTGTACTCTGGGCTTCGGTAGCGATATAGTACAACAATTCTTTTATCCCGACCATGTAGAAAGTAGAAGCCAACACGAAGCCGATCTACTATCTACAATTCAGGAAATTAGAAACTTAAATTCCGTTCTCGTCTAATCGCATTTGAACCTACGATTACAAATCAGGGAGAGGAATTATGTTAAATCACCTCAGCATTTCTACTAATCCATTGAAAAAGTGGAGTCATTTCACTTGCAATCATTTAGAGGTTAGAGAATGTCTCAAAATAAGTACAAACAATATCGAAAGTGGTTAGATTTTATAACTTTAAGTTCAGCCACTACGTTACTTTTAGTCTTCATATCAGTTTGGTTAATTCCTTTCAGTAGCAAAGTCAACAGCGATACTCTAGTTTTTCTGAGTGATTTTGAATCAGGATTTTCTGAGTGGGGAGCAGAATTTCGCTACGAATACTCAGCTCAGCTTGTGAACTCTCCCGTACGCGCCGGAAAACAGGCTATTAAGTTTCTTTTGAAAAAAGAAGACACTCGTATTGATGGTGTGAAGCGTGCGGAATTGAGGCTGGGAGAAGTTCCGCCAGATTCAGAAATATGGTACGGTTTTAGTGTTTTCTTGCCTACTAACTATCATCGAGACCCATCTAGTGAAATCATCGCTCAATGGCACGATCTACCAGATAAGAACTTAGGAGAAAAATGGAAATCTCCAGCTCTTTCTCTCAGTACAAAAGATGGTAAATTCATTTTAAACAGGAAATGGGACTCAAAACGAGTTACAGTAGTTCCAGAAGGTAAAGAGGTAGTAGATTTAGGTCTTTACCAAACTGGAAAGTGGACAGACTTCGTGTTTCATGTGAAGTGGTCTAGTGGATCAAATGGTCGATTGAAGGTTTGGCAAGATGGCAAATTAGTTGTGAGTAGAAATGGACCGAATAACTATAATGATGCGAGGGGACCATATCTCAAAATTGGAATATATAAGGGTGATTGGAAAAACCAGCCAGACAAATCGATCGTGAGCGAAAGAGAACTTTATTTTGATGAAGTTAGGGTTGGAGATGCTAACGCTAGATACAAAGATATTGCTCCGCGCGATTGAGTAGAAGATGACTCAGTAGCGAATAAAGACTATGATTGAGATGGCTCACTTTTACGGGCTGCATCTACCAATTTGATGAATTAATATTATTCAAACTACTATTGTTTGACTCGGCAAAGTTGAAAATATATATTCAGTAAAATTTAAGCGTTGAAATTGAAGTATTAAGTATGGGTAATGCCCAACCGGAAACACAGTTAATAAGCGTAAGGTGGACATTACCTACCCTACTAATGATGAATTATCTAAAAGCTAACTTAATAAGCAATTTCCGACTTCCAACTCCCGTAGGGGCGGGTTTATCCGCACAATTCTGGGTTGTTTCAGGGATATCCTGTAGAAACCCGCCCCTACGACTCCCCAAATTCGCTCTTTTTCACCACAAACTCAAGAAAACTAAAATTCCTCATGACTTGATTCATCGGCGGGACATCGTGTTTACTCGGGGTAGACAACGCCCGCTAAAAATGGACATTCTTCACTCTAAAATCTTACCTGAAATGCCCATGCCTGCTCTGATATGGATACATGGTGGAGCATGGTTGGAAGGAAATAAAGAGCAAGGAATCGAACTGTTACTTCCTTTTGCCCGCCAAGGCTATTTATGCGCTAGTATCGAGTATCGCTTGAGTCATGAAGCTATCTTCCCAGCCCAAATTGAAGATTGTAAATGTGCGGTGCGTTTCTTGCGCGCTCATGCGAAAGAGTTGCATCTAAATCGCGATCGCATTGGGGTTTGGGGTCAATCTGCTGGTGGTCATTTAGCGGCGCTTTTGGGGACAACTGGCGGCGTTGAAGAATTGGAAGGCGAGGGGGGCTGGGAGAACTTTTCTAGTCGCGTCCAAGCTGTGTGCGACTGGTTTGCTCCTACGGATTTCACCCGCATAAATGACTTTCCTCGACAGATCTCCCATAGCGCAGTTGATGCTCCCGAAGCATTGTTGATTGGCGGAACTGTGGCAGAAAATCAGGAAAAAGCAATGCGGGCAAACCCGATCGCTTATATTAATCAAGATGCTCCTCCCTTCGCGATTTTCCATGCAGATGACGACTTTATAGTGCCGCTCAATCAAAGTCAATTATTGTTTGAGGCGCTACAGCAGGCGGGAGTTGAGGTGTCATTAAAAATTGTGAAAGGCGGCGGACACGGGAAAAAATTTGATTCTCCTTTGCTACTGGCGCAGTTGGAAAACTTTTTTCATCGACATCTTTATTAAGTCTTTACTAAGTTCGATCGTAAAAAACAATACAGTATCTATGGTGACGATCTGTTTGCGTATATTCAGTTGCATAATTTTTGCTGAAAGGGCGTAATAATGTTGTTGATTTTACTGCTAGTGGGATTTTTACTAATAATTACGATCTTCGCGATCGCTCTAGTGTGGGACTACACTCACGGTATATTTTCCTTGAACAATACTACGGGTGCTACCGCGATCGATTCATCTCCGAACGATCCCGAAAAATACATATTGTCACAACCGATCGAGCATCCAACCGCATGAACGATCTTCCCAGTGAGTCTGTTTCAGGAATAATTGTTTGACAATCGCAGTACTTTTCGTTATAAGTAACATATACAACTTACTAGTTTACTTATCCCAGTGCATAGCATTGTGGGTTGTTAGAAACGACACCAAGAGTGCAGTTTAACAGTCCTAGTGAGTTAGAAGTATTGTTACTTTTTGGAAATGAGCAGCTCGGTCAAATTATAGATACATTCTCAACACGACTCGAACAATCCTCAATATTAGTTGTGTGAAGGCGCGAAATGTCGCGCCTTTTTTGCATATCTAAATTTCGCACAGGTGAAGATCCCCCCAATCCCCGATCTTCGGGGGGCTACAATTCCCCCGTTGTTAGGGGGCTAGGGGGGATCGTCTTATCTGAAGCGTATTGGTTTAAACGGAGACAGCGCGATTGGTTAAATCAGCCGAACGCACTTGAATTTAATTGCGAATTACAGCTTGCGACTGACGACTTGATTTTGTCCTCTACAGAGAACTTCTACATGAACGTAGCCGATTTACAAACAAACAAGACACTTCTGGTTAACGAGTCAAACAAGACTGTCGTTGTCGGTGACAATAGCCTGACCATAGATGATGTCGTGAGCGTGGCACGGCATAGCGCAAAGGTGCGCTTGAGCGATCGCGAAGATGTTTTGCAAGGCGTTCAGGCATCGTGCGACTACATTGCTGAGGCTGTGGCATCGGGAGCGCCAATTTACGGCGTGACATCTGGTTTTGGTGGGATGGCGAACGTCGTAATCTCGCCTGAATCTGCTCAACTGTTGCAAAATAACTTGATTTGGTATCACAAGGCAGGCGCGGGACAAAAGTTGTCAAAACCAGACGTGCGGGCGGCGATGCTCTTGCGGGCTAATTCTCATATGTACGGTGCGTCAGCGATTCGGCTCGAACTGATCCGGCGCGTGGAAACTTTCCTGAATGCCAATGTCACGCCACACGTACATGAATTTGGCTCGATTGGGGCAAGTGGCGACCTCACGCCTTTGGCATACATTACAGGGGCAATTACTGGACTCGATACCTGTTATAAAGTTGACTTCAACGGGGAAGAAGTCGATGCTCCCACGGCTCTAAATCGACTGGGACTGCAACCATTGCCACTCCTACCTAAAGAAGGGCTGGCGATGATGAACGGGACTTCGGTAATGACGGGGATTGCCGCAAATTGCGTTTACGACGCAAGAGTTCTCCTCGCACTGTCAATGGGGGCACACGCACTTGCGATTCAAGGCTTACATGGCACGAATCAATCGTTCCACCCGTTTATCCACGATCGCAAACCGCATCCTGGGCAAAAGTGGGCAGCTAGTCAAATGCTCGATCTGTTGGTGGGTTCGCTGTTAATCCGCGATGAGTTAAATGGTACGCATGACTATCGCGGTGGAGATCCGATCCAAGACCGTTATTCCCTGCGTTGCTTGCCCCAATATATGGGTCCCATCGTCGATGGTTTGGCGGAGATTACGACTCAAATCGAGCAAGAAATGAACTCGGTGACTGACAATCCCCTGATCGATGCCGAGCAACAAGCTAGCTACCACGGTGGCAACTTCCTCGGACAGTACGTAGGCATGGGAATGGATCGCCTGCGCTACCACATGGGGATGTTAGCCAAGCATCTTGATGTCCAAATTGCGCTTTTGGTCGCTCCAGAATTTAACCACGGACTGTCACCGTCTTTAGTTGGTAACAGAGAGCGCAGCGTCAATATGGGATTGAAGGCACTGCAAATCACGGGCAACTCGATCATGCCCATACTATCGTTCTATGGCAATTCGATCGCCGATCGCTACCCCACCCACGCCGAACAATTCAACCAAAATATCAACAGTCAAGGATTTGCTTCCGCCAATTTAGCACGGCGATCGATCGAGATCTTCCAGCAATATATGGCAGTGGCGCTGATGTTTGGAGTCCAAGCTGTAGACTTGCGGACAAAATTAATCGCAGAACATTACGACGCAAGCGAGTGCGTTTCACCTACAACTAGAGCGTTATATCTAGCCGTGCGTGAGGTCGTTGGCGTTCCACCTTCAGCAGATCGTCCCTACATCCGCAACGATAACGAGCAACCGCTAGACGATCATATTGCTCGCATTGCCGCTGATATTGCAGCTGGTGGTCGGATTGTGGCAGCAATGCAAAATGTTTTGTCTAGTTTGAAGTAAGACCAATTTTCTGTTTGACTACGACAGAAGAGATCCCCCCTAGCCCCCCTTTTTAAGGGGGGGAATGAATGCCCCCTTAAAAAGGGGGGAATAAATGCCCCCTTTTTAAGGGGGTTGGGGGATCTCATGCAACAGCCCTATAAGTATGCCAATGCCATGAACATCACACAGCATATAGAACGCGGTTGTCATTTATTTCCCGATAAACCTGCACTGATTTTTGAAGGCACGACTTTTACTTATGCTGAGTTAGATCGGCTAGCTAATCGCGTTGCCAACGGGTTGCGAGATTTAGGAGTTCACCGCAGCGATCGCATTGCCTTGTTTTTGCCCAATATTCCCGAATTTATCATCTCCTATTTGGGCATTTTGAAACTGGGCGCGATCGCCGTTTCGCTCAATGCCATGCTCAAAAGCAGTGAAGTCAAGTTTATCCTCGACGACTGCGGTGCTAAGGCTGTGGTGACGACAGCGGATCTGGTGAAAAATGTTCCCCAACAAGACTTACCGCAGCTCAAACACGTTCTGATTGCTGAAGGTACGGCTAGTGAAGGAACTAGCCTCGCCGAACTGATGGCGAATGCTTCACCCAGCGCTCGTGGGGTGGAAATGGATCGTTACGCTCCGGCGGCGATCGTCTATACTTCTGGAACAACAGGGTTTCCGAAGGGAGCTACCCTGTCTCATGGCAATTTAATTTCCAACAGCTACTCGCAGCAACATTGTTGTGGAATGCAGGCTGACGATCGAATATTACTTTATCTGCCCCTATTCCATTGTTTCGGGCAAAATGCTGTCCTGAATGCCGGACTCAATGCTTGCGCCACGCTGGTATTACACCGCAATTTCGATTTGACGCAAATCCTGAAATCTGTCACTGACGAACAAATAACCATGTTTTTCGGCGTGCCAACAGTTTTCCTGGTGCTGCTCAACATGGATCTGCCTAAAGACCAACTCAAGTCCGTGCGGTTTTACTTTTCCGCCGCCGCACCCCTCCCAACGGAAGTTGCTCAGAAGTGGTACGACAAGTACGGGTTGGTCATTCATCAAGGCTACGGTTTAACCGAAACATCTCCCTGCGCCAGCTACAACCACGACTATATCTACAAACCTGGGTCAGTTGGGACGGCGATCGAAAATGTGGAAATGAAAGTCGTCAACAATGGCAAAGAAGTCGAGCCAGGAGAGGTAGGCGAGATCGCAATTCGGGGACCAAACGTCATGCTCGGTTATTGGAATCGTCCGTTTGAAACTGCCGAAACGATCAAAAATGGTTGGTTTTACACTGGCGATATTGGACGCATGGACGAAGACGGCTTCTTTTACATCGTCGATCGCTCTAAGGACATGATCAACGTGGCTGGGTTTAAAGTATATCCCACTGAAGTCGAAAACGCGATCTACGAACATCCCGCCGTTGCTGAAGTTGCTGTTTATGGCGTTCCCGATTTAGAAAAAAGTGAAATCGTCAAAGCTAACATCATTCTGAAACCGGATTGTAACGTCACCGAAAAACAGATGATTGCCTTCTGCGCCGAGAGAATGGCAGCTTACAAGATGCCAAAGACGATTAAATTTGTCGATTCCATTCCCAAAAACCCCACAGGCAAAGTGTTGAAGCGAGTTTTGCGCGATGAAGCAGCCAACGAAGCCGCGCTGAAAAAAGGCGGTGCTGCTGTCCCGGCGATCGCCAAACCAATTCCTTTAGTCGCTACAACATCAGTGCCTAGTAACGATACAAGCGGTGGCGTACTCAAATCGTTGGGTAATATTTTCAAACGTCGAAATTAAGCGTCTATGTCGCAGAAGATCCCCCCAACCCCCCTTAAAAAGGGGGGCTTTGTTCTTTCCTGATTAAGTGGGGCATTCCTTCTAAGTCAGGGGGGCTTTGTTCTTTTCTGATTAAGTGGGGCATTCCTTCTAAGTCAGGGGGGCTTTGTTCTTTTCTGAATTAAGTGGGGCTAGGGGGGATCTCTTTTGCCGCAATCGCATTCCCTCGACGTGAAGCTAAGCAGTTTCCACAATTCTCATCTTTTCTTATGAGCCATTCTGCCCAAACAGTTAGATTAGACCAATCCGATTTAGAAGCAGACTATGTAGCACCCCAGAATTCTACCCAAACTCAACTGGTCGAGATCTGGGAACAGCTTTTAGAAATTACGCCCATCAGCATCAGAGACAATTTTTTTGAGATTGGGGGAGATTCGCTACTCGCCGTCCGTTTATTCGCTCAAATCGAGCAAACATTTGGCAAAAGTCTTTCCCTCTCTACCTTGCTCCAGTCTCCCACGGTGGAACAACTAGCAAGCGTTCTCGGTGAAACAACATCACCCTCTTGGTCTTCCCTCGTGCCAATTCAACCAAATGGCTCGAAACCACCCTTCTTTTGCGTTCATGGTAATGGCGCAAACGTGCTTGTATTTAACGAATTGGCTAACCATTTGGGAGCGGAGCAGCCTTTTTATGGATTGCAAGCACGCGGAGTCGATGGTAAAGAAGAAGCCCTAGATCGAATTGAAGAGATGGCGGCTTTCTACATTCAAGAAATGCGTACCGTCCAGCCGCAAGGACCTTACTTTGTAGGCGGCTTTTCTTCTGGAGGCTTGGTGGCGTATGAGATCGCCCAGCAGTTGCACGCAGAAGGCGAGCAAGTCGCTTTTTTAGGCTTGTTCGATACCTTTGTACCTGGTAGTTTCCCACCAGTATCAATTCCAGAAAGACTGGCACGTCACTGGCGCAACCTTTTCCGACTGGGAGCCAAATATCCTTTAAAAATGCTCAGAAGTGCATGGCTGAGAGTATACAACAAAAATGTTTGTCGGCTATATCAATTATTCAGAATTAAGTGGCTGAACTGGCCCTACGAACGGAAAAGAAGATATATAGGAATTTGTATCAGGCGTGCAGTCAAAGCTTACGTACCGCAAGTTTACCCAGGTCAGGTAACTTTGTTTCGCGCTAGCGAACCCCCGATGGGTTGGTACTACATGGGACGAGATTTTCCCACACCCGATGATTGGTACGACCGAGATCCGCAATACGGCTGGGGGAATCTCGTCGGAGAATTGGAAAGCCACGACGTTTCCGGTCATCACGGCTCTATGCTCAAAGAACCTCATGTCGCAGGCTTGACCGAGAAATTAAGAGCTAGCTTAGATGCCGCATTAGATATAGCAGAATTGACTAGGAGTAATCATGTTAGTTGATGCCTTGAAATTACCAGCAGAAACGCTGGTAGAAACAGACATTTGTATTATCGGTGCTGGTGCGGCAGGAATTACATTAGCACGAGAATTGCGCGATCGCCCCGAACAAGTTTGTTTGCTCGAAAGTGGCGGATTTGACTATGAGGAACAGATTCAATCGCTGTATGCGGGAGAGAATACTGGTCTAGCTTATTTTCCCTTGAAAGAAGCACGCGGGCGCTATTTCGGCGGTTCGACCAACTTGTGGGGCGGTTGGAGTCGTCCGATGGATGAAATTGACTTCGAGCATCGTCCCTGGATGCCTTATAGCGGTTGGTGTTTTCCCAAGGCGGAGCTAGATCCCTACTACGAACGGGCGCAAACTGCTTGTCATTTGGGTCCGTTTGAATATGATTTAGACTATTGGCAAGAGGGATTGGCGCAACAGCAACGGCGACAAGTGCCATTTTCGACAACAGACGAGCTGGCTACTTATTTGTGGCAGATTATTCCATCAACCCACTTACGCTTTGGGGAAGCTTATCGCGCCCAAATCGAGCAGGCGAGTAATATTACTACCTATCTCCACGCTAACGTGCTGGAGATTGAAACCAACGACAGCGCTCAAGCCGTAACGCGGCTGCGGGTGGCAAGCTCGGATGGCAAACAGTTCTCGGTAGCAGCAAAAATCTTCGTGCTAGCGGCGGGTGGAATTGAAAATCCTCGCTTGCTCCTAGCTTCCAACCGGGTGCAAAGTGGTGGAGTCGGCAACCAACACGATTTGGTAGGCAGATTCTTCATGGAGCATCCCTATCTCATTTCTGGAAAACTACAGCCTTCCCGTCAAATTCCCTTATATACGGGCAGAAATTGTCGGATTGACGAGACATTTGTGGCGACGGCTCTAGGACTATCGAAAGAAGTGCAAAAGCGCGAGCAAATTCTCAACTTTGCCGCGAGACTGATACCTTACGAGGAAGAATGGGTACGAGCTGCGATCCGGTTGAAGCAGTTAGGTAAACCGCGCGCAGTCGGACATCAAGCCTTTCCCAAGCTTCAGGAACATAAGGAACACAGGCGGAAATATTTCCCCAGCATTAAGGAAGGTAACAAGCACAGCAATGACACGACTTTAATTCAAGATCTGATGACGGCGATCGCCAATGTCGATCGGATTGCGGCTAAAGTTTATGCTAAAGCCTCTAATAAGTTGCTGAAAAAAGGCTCCTCGAAACAGCCGCAATTGTGCGAAACTCACTTAATTGGGGAACAAGCACCGAATCCCGATAGCCGAATTACCCTCAGCCGCGATCGCGATAAATTAGGGATGAATCGCGTCCAGCTTGACTGGCGTTTGAGTCCAATTGACAAGTATACGATTAAGCGATCGCAGCAATTAATTGCGGCAGAATTCGAGCGGTCTGGACTTGGCAAAATGCAAATTGAAATGGGCGACGATGACGCTTCCTGGCGATCGCTGCGCGGTTCATACCACCACATCGGCACAACCCGCATGAGTCACAATCCCAGGGAAGGTGTGGTTGACGAGCATTGTCAAGTGCATGGAATTCACAATTTATATATCGCTGGTAGTTCCGTTTTCCCCACCAGCGGACTCTCCAATCCTACACTCACGATCGTGGCTCTAGCCATTCGGCTAGCAGATCGAATTCAAGAGCAGATGAGTCGTGCTGAAGCCACAGCAGGAGCGATCGGATAACTTGCTCGATCCGTTGTTGTGTCGGCGACTTATTCCATAGAATGAGATCCGCGAGTAGGGGCGCACAGATGTGCGCCCCTACGATTTATGGCGATCTAATGAGAATCGCTCTTTAAAGTCGCCTAGCACAAGATTAAACGTCAAACGCAAACTGGGTGCATCTAAAAAGAGTTATGAAACTAAGTGTAATCATTCCCTCTTACAACGAAGCTGGCACTATTTCCGGTCAGCTTGAAGCACTGACAACCCAACAGTGGTATCAACCTTGGGAAATTATTATTTCCGATAACGGTTCGACAGATGAAACAGTCGCGATCGCCGAGCAATATCAGGAAAGATTACCTAACCTACAGATTGTGGACTCATCCGATCGGCAAGGTGCGGCACACGCTAGAAATGTGGGTTGCATCTGTGGCTGCGGGTGAGGCATTGGCGTTTTGCGATGCCGATGATGAGGTAGCTGCTGGATGGGTATCGGCTATGGGCGAAGCGCTCTCCCAGCACGATTTTGTGGCTGGCAAGCGCGAGTACACAAAACTCAACGAACCTTGGACGCTCACGTATCGCCCGCTGACTCAGGTAGATAAGTTGCTAACTAGCCATCCCCCTTATCTACCCCATGCTTCTAGTAGTAACCTTGGCATCAAGCGCTCGGTTCATGAAGCTGTTGGTGGATTTGATGAAACTATGCTCAAAGTGCAAGACACTGACTATTGCTGGAGGGTGCAACTTGCTGGCATAAAACTCCATTTTGTCCCAGAAGCAGTGGTTCATTACCGCTTGCGCGATCGCTTAAGAGCTATCTACCGTCAGGCGCGCCTTGCAGGGGAGTACAACGTGCTGCTGTACAAAAAATACAAAGCGCTAGGGATGCCTAAACTTTCCTGGAAAGCAGGCTTAAAGTCTTGGTGGCGCATATTAAAGCAATCTCCGCAAATTTTTTCTCAGCAAAACCGAATGAAATGGGTGGCACATTTTGCTCGCCGCTGGGGACGCTTGCAAGGTTGTATCAAGTATCAAGTTTTAGCCCTTTAGTTTAAAGGGTAAGGGCGCACATCTGTGCGCCCTTACATGTCGAAATAGCATTTTAATTACACGGTAAGCATCTACAAACAAGAATGAAAACCACAAATAAGGCGAAGTTATTTTGGCTTCCGTCAGGGGGGCAATCTGCATCGTTCACTTATCTAACCATGCAGAAAAATGAAGGTATGTTACTTTATTCAAAGTCACAGAAATCCACAGCAAATTTATCGTCTAATTCAGACCATTAAAAAACAAAGCCCTAACTCTATAGTCTTGGTTAATCATGACTTTAGTGTGTCTAACTTAGATATAAGAGATGTAGGTAATTACTCGGAAGTTGAGATAATCAAAAGAAATAAATCGGCTGCAAGAGGTAATTCCTCAATTTTAGAAATTTATTTAGATGCAATTAATTGGTTACTCGCTCGTAAATCTGATTTTGATTGGTTAGTTTGTCTTTCCGGTCAAGATTACCCAACTCAACCCATATCTAAAACTGAGGAGTTTCTGGCTCAAACTGAATACGATGGCTTTATCCGCTATTACGATCCACTGGCAGAAAAGTCCGCTTGGAATGAGAAGAGTATTCAGCGATTTTTCAATCAATACGTGCAGGTTCCAGAAGCAATTAATTGGCTACTAAGAAAGTATTCTGGAAAAATTGAACACTACACGCCGCTGATTGTAAAATGGCGATACTCTATGATCGGACTGAAAACAAAAACTCCGTTCAATCGCAATTTTAAATGTTACAGAGGATGGCACTGGAATACTCTTTCCCAAGCCTGTGTCAAGTTTTTAATGAACTACTTAAACGAACATCCTGACATATTGAGGTATTACAAAAGAACGATCGGTCCTGAAGAATCTCTAGTTCAAACTGTGTTAGTCAATAGTCAGCAGTTCAATCTTTGTAATGATGACAAGCGTTATCATGACTATCCTCTAGAACTTGGCGGTTATGCTAGGTTGCTAACTGTTAAAGACTATCCGATCGTCACTAACGGTAATTTTCATTTTGCCAGGAAATTTGATGCCGAGATAGATAGTGAAATATTAGATTTGCTTGACGCTCAAGCCTTAAATAATTCTCCACTTGCACCCGAACGTATTCAAAAGAGTAACAGTTGTGACTGAATATATGGATCGCAGTTTAACTCAAAATATCTGGACTCAAATTGGCAAAATAAGACAACCAGATAAATTACTCAGCTTTCTCGTAACTATCTGGTCGCGCTTTTGGATGAAATTTGCTGGATTAGGCTATTTTGGGCGATTTGCTACTTGGCTTGCTACCTGGTTCATTCCACCTTACTACGAGCGTCGTCGTTTAGCTCAATACAACTCAAAAGGATATATCGCGCCTAGTGCCACCGTGTATCACTCCCAATTAAAACTCGGCGCTAACGTTTTTATTAGCGATCGCGTTTTGATTTTTGAGGATCGCAATAGTGGTTCAGTTCAGTTAGGCGATCGGGTGCGCCTGCATCAGGATATTTGCATTCAGACGGGGAATGGTGGCAGTTTGCAAATCGGAGAGAATACATCCGTTCAACCCCGCTGCCAGTTTTCAGCCTACAAGTCAGCAATTCAAATTGGCAGCAATGTCTTGATTGCCCCCAATTGTGCTTTCTATCCCTACGATCATGCGATTGCACCAGATCTGCCGATCGCGAAGCAACCTTTACAAACCAAAGGAGGGATTGCGATCGAAGATGATGTCTGGTTGGGTTTTGGGGTCATCGTCCTAGATGGGGTACGCATTGGTAAGGGTGCTGTCATTGGTGCTGGTGCAGTTGTGACGCAAGATATACCGGAAGGCGCGATCGCTTTGGGCGTGCCTGCCCGTGTCGTGAAACTGCGCAGTAGTTTAGCAGAGTCAAATCTCGTACCCAGCCCCAGCAATTAGAAGATTTTCAATCCTAATACTTTTCAGTCCAAGACTAGATCCCCCCTAACCCCCCTTAAAAAGGGGAGAACTCTTGCCTCCAAAGAACTCTTGCCCCCTTTTGAAGGGGGTTGGGGGATCGCCAAGATCTTTGGTCTGACACGTAAATGTATTAGGTCTTGTCTGTGTAGCCGCGAATTTGATTCGCCAAATTAATTATGTTTGTTGATGCTAGGACATTACCAGAAGATACAGTCATTGACAGCGAAGTTTGCATCATCGGTACTGGTCCCGCTGGAACTACGCTGGCACATGAGTTGCGATCGCAGAACTTTCGCGTTTGTTTGCTCGAAAGCGGCGGAACCGAGTTGGATGAAGCCACGCAGTCTCTCTCCCAGGGCAGGATAGTTGAAGAAATTAAACAAAAGCTTGACAGGTCTCGCTGTCGTCAATTTGGTGGCACTGCTAACCGCTGGAGAAATCGCACCGGAGAAAACCACTACAGCGTCAGACTGCTGCCACTAGACAAAATCGATTTTGAACAGCGAGATTGGTTGCCATATAGCGGCTGGTCGTTTGACAAATCTCACCTCGATCCGTTTTACGAACGCGCTCAACACCTGTGCCGACTGCGACCCTTCGCTTACCATGCAGAAGACTGGGAAGACGATCGCACTCCACGGCTACCTTTAGCTGAGGGGCGACTTGAAACGACTATGTATCAGTTTGGACCGCGCAACGTCTTCACGCACGAACTCAAAAGCGAAATTGCGCGATCGCCAAACATTACAACTTATCTCAATGCGAATGTTGTCGAGATTGAAACTAACGATACGGCTCAAGCGATAACTCGCGTTCGAGTCGCTTGTTTGTCGGGAAATCAATTTTGGGTAGCCGCCAAAATCTTCGTTCTTGCCACGGGTGGAATTGAAAATGCTCGCTTGTTGCTGCTGTCAAACAAGACTCAAAATGTTGGGTTAGGCAACCAAAACGATCTAGTTGGCAGATTTTTTATGGAACATCCAATTTTTCAAATTGGCGTGTTTCGACCGAAAGATCGACAGTTATTTAATTCAACAGCACTATACGATCTCCGCTGGGCAAATAACATTTTAATTATGGGCAAACTGAGTCTGACAGACGCAGTGATGCGCCAGCAGCAATTATTAAATACGAGTCTAATTATCGTACCGAAATCTTTATCATACGAGTCACCTGCCGTCAAGTTTCTGAAACCTTTTCTCTCATCAATACGACGGGGCAAATTGCCAGAGGCGCGATCGCATTTGCAAGTAGCAATTGATGGTATAGATGAAATTAAGTCTCATATTTATAGACGCACTTTTAAAATCGAAGAAACGCCCTACACCATTAGCGAAGGCGGTTGGTCGTATTTTCAAAATAATGAAAAAAGATTTGGTGCGTTTGAAGTTTGGGCTGCTACGGAGCAAATACCGAATCCAGACATTCGAGTCACGCTAGGCGAGGAACGCGATCGCCTGGGACTCAGAAGAATACAACACATCCGCTGGCATTCGAGCGAGCTAGAAATTCAGAGCAACTTGCAGGTAGAAGAAATCCTTAGAGCAGAAATTGCTCAAGCCGATCTCGGTCAGTTTCAGTCATGGCGCGAACTGACCGGACGTACTAAACCCAAGTACTACGGTGGAATGCATCACATGGGAACAACGCGAATGCACGTCGATCCCAAACAAGGTGTGGTCGATAAAAACTGCTGTATTCATGGCATTGCTAATTTGTACGTCGCAGGCAGTTCTGTTTTTCCTACTGGGGGTGCTGCCAATCCAACTCTGACTATTGTTGCTTTAGCAATGCGACTGGCAGATCGGATTAAACATGTGATGAAACTAGATGCGATCGCCATAGGCAACGAGCAGTTGTTGCACGTCCAGTAGCGAACAACAAATACAACTACATTTTTACAAACTAAGCAATTTCATGACGATTGCAAATAATTCAGCATATTACGAGATCGACCCACTCAGCGCATTTTCCGAGCGCGGAGTAGATTATGCCAAGTATCGACCGACTTACCCACCCAACGTCATCGATACTATTTTGAGAGAACTGGGTGAACCATCGCAGCTAGCAGCAGCAGATGTTGGAGCTGGTACGGGTATAGCCTCACGGTTGCTAGCAGAGCGCGGTATCCACGTCTGGGCGATCGAGCCGAATACTTCAATGCGAACCGCCGCCCAAAATCATCCTTTGGTAAAATTCTGCGATGCTAGCGCCGAACAAACTCATCTCCCAACCGCATCGGTCGATCTAATTACATCTTTTCAGGCTTTTCACTGGTTTAATCCTCAGCCAACCCTAGCAGAGTTTCACCGCATTCTCAAACCATCTGGACGACTGGCGATCGCTTGGAATCAACGAGCAGCAGATGACGAATTTTCTGTAGAGTTCGATCGCCTCGTGAAAGCATCGATGAGCGAGCTACCAACGACCAAACCGCAAAACTCAGTCGCTCGGATCTTGATGTCGAGTTCGCATTTCGGGCGCGTCCGTCGCCATACTTTTACTTACAAGCACGAGTTAGATTTGGTGGGGACAGTCGGTTACGCGCTCAGTAAATCATTTGTCCCTCAAGAGGGAGCGGCGCATCGGCAGCTACTTGTGGATTTACAGGAATTGCACGCTCGTTGGGCAGACGAACGCGGCATGGTGAGCTTTGTTTACCATACAACCCTTTATCTCGCTCAGCCGCAGCATGGTTTGAATAAACTACGTAGGCTTTTTTCTAATTGGCTAATAGCTAAATAGCAGGGAGCAGGGAGCAGGGAGCAGGGAGCAGAGGGGCAGAGGGGCAGAGGGGGACAAGGGGGACAAGGGGGACAATTCTGGTTCCATCACCCACCAGCCACCAGTCACCAGTCACAATTGAACCCCACACCCTAAACCCTAAACTCCACACCCCATTTATCACGCATATTTGGCGATCGCTCATTCGCAACCAATATCTAGAAATCATATATCTAGAAAGCACATGCACATCAAACTTCCCACGCCAGTTCGCAATTTTCTAGTAGCTACGAGCTTTTGGAAAGAATATTATTTTATCCTGCGCGAGTTCAAGCACTTTCGACAAATTGCAATTCTGGCAGCAGTTTTCACCTTGTCAGCGGCAGTATTGGAGGGCTTTGGAGTTGGGTTTATCTTAGCTGTCTTACATAGCGTACTCAATCCCAACGCCAAACCAATTCAAACTGGGGTGAGCTGGTTTGATGTGTGGATTTTAGCGGTCAATGCTTCTACCAGCGAGCGACTCTTCCGCTCGTCTGCTTTAGTTCTGCTCACAACTCTACTACGGTTGGGCTTGACGTACTTAGGACGGCTTTACGTTTTTACGGCTCAGTATACTTTAGGATATCGGTTAAGCTTGCAAGTTTTCGAGCAGTTGCAAGCACTCAGCTTGAGTTTTTTCACCAAGACCCGTGCGGGAAATTTAGTTAACAGCCTGACGAGCGAAGTCAATCAAATTACGCTGGCTTTTGATGTCCTGGCTACTTTTTTCACGCGGGGTTCGACTCTCATCGCATATACGATCTCCATGTTCATGCTGTCCTGGCAGCTGACGGCAATTACAGCCATGCTGTTCGGCTTACTATCGGTGGGGATAACCAGTCTATTAGGGCAGATCCGAGAAGCGAGTTTTGCTACCACAAAGGCTCGACGCTGGTATGTTTCAGTAGCGTTGGAATTTATCAATGGAATTCGCACCGTTCAAGCTTTCGCTGCCCAAGACTTCGAGCGCAAGCGATTTCACGATGCGAGTTTGCAACTATTGCAAGCTAGTACTAAATCTAGAGCTGCCCAAGCGTTAGTAGAACCTGTCTCGGAAGGGATAGCTACTTTTATCCTGTTTGGCATTTTGTTCTTAGCATTTGCTGTCTTAATCCCAAACGGACAACTGCAACCAGCAGGTTTGCTGACATTTCTGTTTGTCTTGTTACGTCTAATGCCAATTCGCCGTCAATTAGATGGAGCCAGGGCGAAGTTCAGTAGTTTTCAGGGATCGTTCAGCAATATTAAAGAGCTATTGCGGACTGATAACAAAACCTATTTACGCAATGGCAAACTTCAGTTTTCCAAGTTACAGCGAGCAATTGAGTTTGTGTCTGTAGATTTTGGGTACGACAAGCAACATTCAGTATTGCATAACATCAAGCTGACAATTAACCGTGGTGAGATGACGGCATTAGTTGGATCTTCTGGTGCTGGCAAAACGACGTTGGCAGATTTAATTCCGCGATTTTACGACCCAACCCAAGGACAAATTTTCATTGACGGTATCGATCTGCAAAATTATGACATTAAATCGCTGCGTCGCAAGCTAGCTGTAGTCAGTCAGGATACATTTATCTTCAATGCTTCTGTGCGAGACAATATTGCCTACGCTTTAGAAGAGGTAGACGAAGATGCGGTGTGGGAAGCGGCTCGACTCGCTAACGCGCTGGAATTTATCCATAAACTACCTGAAGGCTTTGATACTCAACTAGGAGAACGGGGGGTACGATTATCTGGGGGTCAGCGCCAGCGATTGGCGATCGCCCGTGCCTTGTTACGCGACCCAGATATTTTGATTTTAGATGAGGCGACGAGCGCTTTAGACTCCGTTTCCGAGCGGCTGATTCAAGAGTCATTAGAAAAGCTATCTCAAGGGCGCACGGTGATTGCGATCGCTCACAGGCTTTCAACTATCGTTCGCGCCGATAAGGTTGTCGTGCTAGAACAAGGACGAATTCTCGAACAAGGAACTTATCAAGAGTTGCTGCAACAGCGCGGCAATCTCTGGAAGTATCACCAAATGCAACATGAAGTCAGTCAGATGAGCTAACACCAGATTTTGGTAATTGGTAATTACCCCATATGCGACTTTTTTCTTAGCCCTCTTTTGAAGGGGGTTGGGGGATCTTCAACTGCACTACTGAAGAAGAGATCCCCCCTGACCCCCCTTATGAAAGGGGGGGACAAGAGAAAGTTGCACCGAAGCGTTACTTGGTAATTGGTAGTTGCTCCCTCAGCTCTCTTTCCCTCACACCCTACACTCTATTTCAACTCAGGACTGAAACAACTGTGTCAACTAACACAAGGGCAATCAAAATTCTACTATATGGAAAATCTTTTCCGGTCAATTATCGTTCCAAGGTCTTAATCGATCTACTTCAGCGATCGCAATATTGTATTGCTCAATTTAATCCCGACTTTTATTGGACGAGCAACAAGTTCTTAACTCTATTTTCTTGGATCGACTTTTTTATTAAGGCTATCTTTGCCGATGTGATATATTTGCTGCCCAAAAATACCATTTATATCAAAAATGTTCTTTGGGTTACTAAGCTGCTGCGTAAAAAATTAATCGTAGAAATGCATATCTCGCTTTACGACAATTATGTAAAAGAATACAAGATGATTGAAGTTGACGATCGAAAAGCTAAAACATTTAAGGAACTCGATATTTTGGCTCTTACTAAATCGGATTATTTGATCCATAGTGCCGATTACGAATTAGTATATTGGGAAAAACTACTCGACATTCAGGTCGATCGCAGTAAGGTTTTTATCGCTCCTAACTGCAATACTTCTACCACGCTACTGCATCAAAGAAGTTTTATGCAGGATGGCGTACTTAGAATTTGCTGGTGGGGAACGTTTATTCCTCTGCACGGCATAGACAAAATTTTGCAAGCAATGCAAACTTTAAAGGAAAAAGAAGTTAAGTTTACTTGCAATTTATTTGGTGTAGACCGACCTATTTTTTCCACTTATGCTGAGAAGATTCAGCAAGCCAATCTTGAAGATTGTGTTTTTCTCAGAAAAGATCTCAACTTTGCTGATGGCTCTTTACCTAAATATTTAGTCGAGAACTGCGATCTAGCATTAGGTATCTTCGGAGATGGAGATGCAGCACGCCATGCTCTCCCAAATAAATTGAATGAAGCTCTTGCTATGAGACTTCCAATTTTAACTATGAATGCTCCTGCCTTGACCGAATTTTTTGACCCTGAAGTAGACTTTTGGACGTGCGAACCTTCGGCTGACTCTATTGTCATGTCAATTTTAAATATTATTCACGGTGTAGTTTATCCTGTGGACTGGGAACAGAGTCGTCAAAAAGTTACAAACACATTCAATGCTGTGCGGTATCAAGAAGTCTTGAAACAGGTATTAAGCAAGGCTACTCCTAAGTTGTCACCGAAAGAAACTCAAAATTCTGAAAGTGGAGGATTAACAACTGGTCGGGCTGCACTTAATTAAATTAAGCGTTCGTTTGTCAATGCTTCTTTGCCTAAAATTAAAGAGTTATGTAGTATCTTGAAGCCAAGTTATAGAATTTTTCACCAGCTATTCCAATCATAAACGCGCTGTCAGGAAACAAAAAATTCAATAGTGAAAGATTGAATGGGAAAATTAGGCAAACTAGAACTCAGTAGAGAGATACAGAATCATGGATTTCGTCAACGATCTATCTTTTTCAAAGTGGCTCTATAGGAAAGAAGCTTTAGCAACTAAATTAATAGAATGGATTCCATTTTCGATTTTAAAAATGCCGCTCTATCGCACTATCTTTGCGCGATTAGGTACATCTGTTCAAATTCATCGAGGCGTTCAACTTCTACGTCCTCATGGAATCGAAATTGGAAATAGAACTACGATTGAGTCTGGAGTTATCTTAAAAAACGTCGGGAAAACGAGCAAAATCTGGATTGGAGATTCGGTTACCCTTGAGTCTGGCGTTCGCTTAAAAAGCTCCGCTCACAACAGCAGAATTCGGATCGGAGATGGGACATTAATTGAACGTGGAGTTGATATCAAAGTTCATCATATGGGTACGATTGAGATTGGCGCAAATACTCACATCGGTCCCTATACCTGTTTGTCTGGTAAATCTATCAGCATTGGCAACAACTGTTTGATTGCTTCTCATGGCGGAATTTATGCTGGCAATCATAATTTTTCGGATTGCACTCGTCCCATCAGAGGACAAGGAATTATTTACAAAGAAAAGGGAATTGTCATTGAGGATGATTGCTGGCTGGGTAGTGGAGTCAGAGTTGTTGATGGAGTAACCATTGGTAGAGGAAGTGTCATTGGAGCAGGAGCTGTGGTAACTAAAGATATTCCACCTTACTCTGTGGCAGTGGGTGTACCTGCTAAGGTAATTTGTCAACGACATGATGCTGACAACAAATTGTAGAGATAAAGCACTGCTTTAAATCTCAAGATGAGGACGGAGAGCTCGGGTTTAGTTATAGACATTCATTGCAATTTTTTTGGAGAAATTCATGAAATTTATCGAAACAAAACTCAAAGGCGCATTCATTATTGACTTAGATGAGCGAGTCGATCATAGAGGTTTTTTTGCTCGAACTTTTTGCATGAAGGAATTTATCGACCACGGATTAAAGCCAACTGTCGCTCAATGTAATTTGTCTTTTAACCACAAAAAAGGCACGCTCAGGGGGATGCACTATCAAACTCCCCCAGCTACAGAAACTAAGTTAGTCCGGTGTACTCAAGGTGCAATTTATGACGTAATTATCGATATGCGTCCTGATTCTCCGACATATTTGTCACATATTGGCGTAGAACTCTCGGCAGAGAATCGCAGAGCTTTATACGTACCGGATTTGTTTGCTCATGGCTATCAAACCCTCACGCCTAATGCTGAAGTCGTGTATCAAGTGAGCGAGTTTTACACTCCAGGTTACGAAAAAGGACTGCGCTACAACGATCCGGCACTGGCAATCGAGTGGCGCTTACCTGTGACCGAGATTTCGCCTAAGGATGCAACTTGGTCTTTACTATTAGAACCCGTGAGTGTAGGAGTCTAGAGTTGAGCGCGATTAACGGTACTGAAGCTACCGAAATTTTGCGTGGCGATCGCCAAAATGACATCATCAATGGGGCTGGGGGTGACGATACTATTGATGGTGGAGCAGGTAACGATATTCTCATCGGAGGTAAGGGTAAAGACCGTCTGATTGGCGGTGACGGTATCGATACCGTAGACTACAGCCAATCCACCAGGGGGATTGTAGCCGATCTCAATCGAGGTGTTATTTTAGCGCCGATCTACGGAACGTCAGGAACGCCGAGAATTATGCCTCTTGGCGATTCTAAAACCGCAGGCGGACACCGTGTCGAACCGACCCCAGGAGCCTACCGGATTCAGTTGTGGCAAAATTTTGTCGCGGATGGTTTGAGCATAGATTTTGTGGGTTCGCTATCCAATGGACCTAGCAGTCTTGGCGATAAAGACCATGAGGGACATGGCGGGTGGACGACTGATGAGATTTCTGCTTTACTCGACACGGGTATACTCAAGACCTATCAGCCGCACATTATTCTGTTAACAATTGGCACGAACGATACGGGATCGAGTTCTGTCAATGAAATGTATGGCGATCTGAGCCGCCTGATCGATCGCATTGCGCAACAGTCACCCAACACGCAGATTTTTGTTTCCTCCATTGCACCGATCGAGCCAAATGGATCTAAAGGTGTGAAACCAGAAGCAGCAGAAAACGCTGAAGACTTTAACGCTCTGCTTCCTCAACTGGTTAACAATAAAGTTAGCCAAGGTAAAAAAGTCGCTTTTGTAGATGCAGAGGGTAGTTTAACCATTGACGATCTCGGGTCAGATGGCGTTCACCCCAGTTCTCAAGGCTACAAAAAAATTGGGAATAAATGGTATAACGCGATCGTGGAGCGTGACACCATAAGCAGTGTCGAAAACGTTATAGGTACGGCTTATAGGGATAAATTATTAGGCAATGTTAGTAACAACGTCCTAGAAGGTGGTGCAAGTAGGGATATTCTAACTGGAGGTGGGGGTATAGATACCTTTATCTATCGCTCGTCTCATCATGGTAGCGACACCATTACCGATTTTGGTACAGATGACTTTTTTCAATTCTCTGCTGCTAATTTTGGTGGTGGCTTAATTGCAGGTACGCCTTTGAGCTTGACAGAAGCAGCAACAGGTGTTTTTGTCAGCAGCGATAATCCCTTCGCTCTGGGTACAAGCGCCAACTTTCTCTACAATACTGCCACGGGCATCCTGAGTTTTGACCAAGATGGAGTTGGGATTGATGCAGCTATTACCATAGCCAGACTCAGGAGCTTACCTAGTTTGAATTGGCAGCAAATCCAAATTATTGCTTAATTTCGGTAAAACTAAAGCATAACGTGCGGAAATACTCTTCGCCGTGTTGATTCTGTAGCTATCTAGCTGTTACATCTATCTATAGGTGTAATTGTGCGGATAGAACAGTCAACCAGTAAGTGTGGGGAGTAGAGTTTTGCCGGAAATATTTGGTACTAAAACTGCTGACAATTTACAAGGCAATGCCCAGGACAGTATCATCTATGGCTGGGAAGGCGATGACACGCTGGTTGGAGGAACTGGCAATGACATTTTAATTGGTGGTACGGGCAAAGACGCTTTAGATGGTGGCGCGGGGATCGACACGGTTAGTTATTTCAACGCTACCAGTGGTGTTACTGTTGACCTCAATGCAGGCATAGCGACGCGCACAGCCAAGTTAATGCCCCTGGGTGACTCAATTACTTATGGTTTTGTCAGTGATGTCAATCCTGATTCAGGCGGCTATCGCCTGAAGTTGTCGGAGTTATTGCAGGCTAATGGAATTAGTATAGATTTTGTTGGTTCCCTGTCTAATGGACCTACAACTCTCCGCGATAAAGACCATGAAGGACATAGTGGCTGGACGATCGACCAGATCGACGGCAAAGTTAATGAGTGGCTGAATACTGCCCAACCAGATGTTGTTCTATTAACAATTGGCACAAATGACACCTACGGAGATTCTGTAGGGCAAATGTCCCAAGAACTGAGCAATTTAATTGACAAAATCGTCCAGTATTCCCCAGATACTTATGTATTTGTAGCCACCATTCCCCCAACTAACAATCAGGAACGGGTACAAAAGATAGCGGAGTACAATGCTGCCATTCCTGGGATTGTAGAGCAAAAGCTAGCAGAGGGCAAAAAAGTTAAGTTCGTCGATATGAGTTCTCTGACGACGGACGAGATTTCTAGACCTCCAGATGATAACGGGCTGCATCCTACTACGACGGGTTACAGTAAGATTGCTAGTTTATGGTACGAAGCCCTACAAGATTTAGGTATAAGCCAAGGCACGTTCGCTATCGATCGCGACACGCTCGTTAATATCGAATACATTGACGGCTCTAGCTACAATGACACGCTGATCGGGAATGCGGTGGGAAATGCGATCGCGGGTGACGCTGGGGCGGATGTGCTAACTGGTGGCGGTGGGAGAGATGTCTTCGTGTATCGCTCCTATACAGATGGCGGCGATACGATTACTGACTTTAACGCCACCGACGATTTAATTCAATTCTCTGCTAGCGGTTTCGGTGGTGGTTTAACAGCTGGGGTAATGTTAAGTTTGACTGCTGCTGCTACTGGCACGTTTGTTAGTGGTAACAATCCCCAATCTCTCGGCAATAATGCTAACTTTTTATACGATACCGCTACGGGGATATTGAGTTTTGATGTGGATGGCATTGGTGCGAACTCAGCTGTCACCATAGCTCAGTTCAGCGGCTTGCCTAACCTAAATCCAACTCAAATTAGTATAGTGGCGTAATTGAGGCGATCGCTGAGTAAAACTCTTACAGGAGGGGCTTTTTGTCCCTCTTTCGCTTTTCTACCCTTAACGATGCTAGAGCATTAAAGTTAGATTATCTCGGAACCATAACCCCAAAAGTGCTTTCAGTGAATGTTAGATTCATTCTCCAATTGAGGTACTGTATTCCATCGTTGTGATGGCATGACATAAACAGCTCGGGCGCACGGCTGCGCGCCCCTACTTACGACTCGGGCGCACGGCTGTGCGCCCCTTCACGACTCACTATCAAGGAACATACATCATGATCATTGTCGATCGCGCTTTACAAGCACGGGCAGAAGCAGGTAACCCCGTTCGGGTGGGGATGATTGGTGCTGGCTTTATGGGACGAGGTATTGCCAACCAAATTATCAATTCCGTCCCAGGTATGGAACTGGTGGCGATTTTTAACCGCGATGTCGATAAAGCCATGCGTGCTTATCGGGAAGCGGGAATAGATGACGCAAAAGCCGTCCAAACTGTATCTGGCTTAGAAGCAGCGATCGCCGCCGGACAGTATGCCGTCACAGATGACGCAATGCTGTTGTGTCAAGCTACGGGCATTGATGCTTTGATTGAAGTCACGGGCGCGGTAGAATTTGGGGCGCATGTCGTCATGAAGGCGATCGCCCACCGCAAGCATGTAATTATGATGAATGCGGAACTCGACGGGACGATCGGTCCTATTCTCAAAGTCTATGCCGATCGCGCTGGGGTTATCTTATCTGCTTGCGATGGCGACCAACCAGGCGTGCAGATGAATCTTTACCGTTTTGTCAAGAGTATTGGTTTAACTCCGCTAGTTTGCGGCAATATTAAGGGACTGCAAGACCCTTACCGCAATCCTACCACCCAAGCTGGTTTTGCGCAGCGTTGGGGACAAAACCCTTGTATGGTAACGAGTTTTGCTGATGGAACCAAGATTTCTTTCGAGCAGGCGATCGTAGCTAACGCTACAGGTATGCAAGTTGCCCAGCGCGGGATGTTGGGCTACTATCACGACGGTCATGTAGACGAAATGACCAATAAATACGATCTCGACCAATTAAAAGCATTAGGTGGGATCGTCGATTATGCCGTTGGTGCTAAACCCGGTCCAGGGGTATATGTCTTTGGAACCCACGACGACCCGAAGCAGAGACACTATCTCAATCTCTACAAGTTGGGTGAAGGTCCTCTCTACAGTTTTTACACTCCCTACCATCTCTGCCACTTTGAAGTTCCCTTGTCAGTAGCGCGGGCGGTTTTATGTCAAGATCCTGTTATGGCTCCGATTGCTGGTGCTGTAGTCGAAGTTGTTACCACTGCCAAGATCGACCTCAAAGCTGGAGAAACTCTCGATGGGATTGGCGAGTACATGACTTACGGACAATGCGAAAATGCCGACGTGGTGCGATCGCAAAATCTTTTACCGATGGGTTTGGCTGTTGGTTGTCGCTTGAAGCGAGATTTGCCAAAAGATAAAGTTCTCACTTACGACGATGTAGAACTCCCCACAGGTAGACTGTGCGACCAATTACGGGCAGAACAAGAAGCATATTTCGGCATTCAGCCAACCGCAAAATCTCCTGTAGCAGTCGCATGATTATGAAGTGGCTAGTGGCTAGTGGCTGGCGGCTAGATAGTTGTTTCAGTCTAGCCACGAGTCACTAGTCACTAGCCACTGGCGGCTAGATAGTTGTTTCAGTCTAGCCACGAGTCACCAGTCCCTAGTCACTGACAACTGATAACTGATATTCAAGGGTGCTATCGGAAAATAATGAAAATACTCGTTACCGATCCTGAAGGATATGTAGGTTCACTTGTTGTTGCCTGCTTCACACAACAAGGTCATGAGGTGATTAGCGTCAGTCAAGCAAACGCTGGCGCTGCTTTATCTTTGATTCAGCTAGCAGTCACCGACTTGCAAAATTTCGACGCAGTGATACATACAGGAGAAATCTGCGGGAATCCAGCCTTGCATCCGCAGATCGCCTGTAACATCCACTACAGAGATGCTATGCACTTGGCAAACTTAGCCAAAGCTGCTGGAGTCAGTCGCTTTATTTATCTGTCGTCCTGTAGCGTTTATGGTGCGGGTGAGGAAGAATACGTTACGGAAGAATCTCCTGTTCGTCCTCAAACTCCTTCTGCTACTTGTAAAGCTGCGATTGAAAGCGATCTATTGACGATCGCCTCGGCAGAATTCTCGCCGACAATTCTCCGTCCGGCAATAGCTTTCGGTGCTTCTCCCCGCATTCGCTTTGATGTCGTTCTCAACAATATGGCAGGATTAGCTTGGACGGCTAACAAGATTAATATTCCTGGCAAGGGTCTATCTTGGTGTCCTGTCGTCCACGTTCTAGATATCTGCCAAATTATCAATTGCATTCTCCAAGCACCGCGTCCTCTGGTTCATCAACAAATTTTTAATGTTGGTGATACAAATCATAACTATCAACTGATAGAAATTGCTGCTATGGTAGCAGAAGTTTTTCAAGTTGAGAATTTTAGCTTTGGGCATCATGGTTTTGGCGATCGCGGTCTATTTATGACTTTTGACAAGATTCATCAGTTTTTCCCTGATTTTCAATGTGGTTGGAATCCTCGGCAAGGTGCGGAACAATTATTAAATTTCTTTACTCTTACCGATTCGATCCAAAGTCACTTTACATTGACGCGATCGCCCTACCATCGGTCAGAAAACCATCTTTTCCATACTGTGTCAATAGCCTAAAGCAATGAGGGTTTTCGTGAAGGAGTAGCGAGTATTTCTATCTTTCTGCTCCCTTACGGTTATTCCCTGAGTTCACACATGTCAATTTTCAGCAATCTTTCTAAAAATTTTAGATTTTCCGTAATTTCACCCGATTACAAATATAGATAATTTCACCGATCGGCAAATTTGCGGTTGCTGCCAAATCATAAAATAGTTAATTTGAAGTTAATTTGAGTCGATCGCAACTTCATATGTCATAAACTGTTTGCAAGGAGAGTTATCGCTCGATTGTTGTTAGTAATAATAAAAACAATATAAAAAGCCGATGACGTGTATTCAATAACGCGATTGCTAGCGATTTTCAAGTTATCTCAGATTGCTAAGTCTAACGTCTCATTTAAGCTGAAAAGCCCTGATGAGAAATATATGAGCAATTAGCAAATGACGCATGACCGTCAAAATAGCAAATCTCAAGAACTATTTGTGACTGCTGTTTAACCTAAAACCGTGGAATTTGGCATGAACACTATCATTGCAGCATCGATTTGCATTTTCTTAGCTGGCAGTTGCTACTTTTTGATGAATTGGATGACCTTCTTTCATCGCCAGCCCAATCCTTCAGTGGAAGATAGATTTTTAGCTTTTACAATTTTAATTGTAGCAACTATTTTCTGGGTTTTGCTAATTCCTATTTACTGCTTTAGGCTTTTCACAAACTTTTTTTTCAACATGCCAAAAGCTACAAAACAACAGACAATCAATACAGCAAAATTAACAACTGGCTATTCGGAAGTTTTGAGAACAGATTACAAGGTTAAAAGTCAAATTTAGGGGCTGAATCTTTTAAGAAGGGCTGTAACTATAGCGTTTCTTATGCAGGTAAAATACATTTGTAGGGGGCGCACGGCTGTGCGCCCTCTATAGTTCGTTGCACGGATTTTAATGACCAAATAACATTAGACTGTTCGACATTTATTGGCTCTATTATATAATTTTGCTCTGTTTTAAGCTGAGCTATCAGCGCTAAAAACTCCCTGGCAAAGCTAGATTTAAAATCTGTCAAACCGCAGGGATTATATAAAAATACATTACTGAATTGCTCTGCATCGATTTCAATATTTTTTTGATTGACTAGCAAAAGCTTAACGTTTGGATTTAGAAAATGGCTAAAAGAAAATAAATAAGTAGCATTACAATCGTACAGAGATTGATAATTACTGACAACGACTAGCGGACGAGCAGCCTGATTGATAATTCGAGCAATTTCAAGATCGTTTTGATTTTTACCTTTATTCCATGCAGTTTCTGAGTAAGCAATTTTAGTAGAAGAAAATATCCCACCTGTGAAGACAGCGATCGCTATCCATAACCACATTTTTCTTTGCCATTGAGGAAAATGGGGGGAAGCAATTTTAGTAGTAAAAAGATAAGCAACAGCAATTTGAATGCTGAGATAGCAGGGAATTAAAAATCGAGCTTGTAGCGTTCTTTGTCCCTGAGTGATAAAGTCTGGAATTGCCAGACATAAGGCTGTACCTCCAAGTAGAGTGAACAGAAACAACCAAACTTTACGTTCGGAAAACCGATAGGTGAAATAGGCTGCATATCCGACTAAAATCAGAGTCAATGGCAAGATTAAAAAGTCTAAATTAGTGACATTGAAAAAAATTAGTTTTACCGTATTTCCCCACGAATAGACTAGCTGACAAGCAGATATTTTAGCTGCTGATATCCAGTTCGTTGAATCTCGCAATCTGCCATAGTTACGAATGGCGATCGCGATCCAAGGGGTGAAGATTGCTAATGCTATACTTGTCGCAAATAAATAAGCTCGAACTGTGTTTGTCCAGCGCCACCTTCGACTCGAATTTTCACTTACAAATATATAAATTCCGTGCGCGATCGCTACAAAAGCAGAAAATAAAAATGTATATAGAGCAGATGCGATCGCGATCGCGTAAATTCCCCAATTCAACCGACTGTAGGAGCGCTTTGCTTGTAATAAAGCAGCACTAGAAAGTAAGATTGTCACAGTCCATAAACTATACTGTCGCGCTTCTTGAGCATAGAGGACGTGAAATGGAGAAATAGCCACTAGAGCGATCGCCATCCATCCCGTTAAGGGCGATAATGGAAATAATTCTCGGCACAGCCAATAGATGCAAGGAAATACAAGTAAGCTAGTAACAGCCGACAAACTGCGGATAGCTGTCACCGAATTACCAAACCATTGCATCCACTGACGCAACATTAAATAATAAAGTGGTGGATGTTGTGGATCTTCTATTGCTAACGATTCGATCGTATCTAGCCAATTGCGGTTGTGATTTGGACTTAAATATTGCCGAAATTCGTTAACATCAATAATGTTCCCGTTAAAAGTCTGCTGTACGACTTCTCGAATCACATAACCGCCAACTCTTAAAGAAGTAAAGCCTTCGTCAAACCAGTAAACTTTGCGATCGAGGTTAATTAAGCGAAAAAATATACCTAAAACTAAAATAGCTACGAGAAACCTCTGCAACCAAGTGGAATTTTTGCTAGTGAGGGAACGATGCATTAAAAAACCGTTATATATTAGATTTTCATCTAAAGACGTATGGTTTCATGTTGTCACATCCCCTAGTTTAAAAATCTTTATGTTACTGGTAGCGTGGACGATGCCCATCCTACGATAAAAACTCGTCACAAATGACAAATGACCCATGACCAATGACATTCAAGACACTTCTGCTTTCATTTCATCAATTTCAAACAAACTGACAATCACGCTAGCAATCGGAATAGCTAGAAAAACACCTAATAATCCTGCTACTCTTGCTCCTACTAATAAAGCAAAAAAGATGACGACTGGATTAACGTTTAAAGAACC
This sequence comes from Chroococcidiopsis cubana SAG 39.79, assembly GCF_003991895.1. Classification (NCBI taxonomy): domain Bacteria; kingdom Bacillati; phylum Cyanobacteriota; class Cyanophyceae; order Chroococcidiopsidales; family Chroococcidiopsidaceae; genus Chroococcidiopsis; species Chroococcidiopsis cubana. Next base: position 24,316 of record NZ_RSCK01000022.1, on the reverse strand, counting down.
TTGCATCACTCTAGGAGAAATTAAATTATCTTGAATCTGCTGCAAAATAATACAAGCAGCTAATACTTTTAATGCCAGCCAGACATTTTGAGATAAAACAATTAGAAAAATAATTCCAACTCCTAAAGTTGCTCCAATCCCAGGAATTGCATCAAATACCCCTACAATTGCTGCTAAAATTAAAGGAAAAGGTACATTTAATACTAAGAAAACTATAAAGCTAGAAGTCGTTAAGAATAACATTAAAATGAGTTGACCTTGTACGAAACCAGAAAATTTCCGCTTCACAATAAGTTCAAATCTTGCCCGCCGATTTTTCGGTACAGACTTTAAGATTAGGCTCCAAAGCCGTTGACCGTCGAGCAGCATAAAAAAGGAAACTACCGCAATCAGAATTAAATTGAGAAAATTAGTAAAAAATATTTGAATAGTAGAAAAACTATAAGTTAAACCTACACTCAGTCCTGAGAGAATTTGATTTTGCAACTGCTGTTGAATTGCATTTAGATCGACTATAATGTTACGATTGCGTAGAAAGACCTCTAGGTTTTCTACCAATGGAATTAAAGAGTTTAAAAAAGCTGTAATACTATTAATTAGCTGTTGTGCTTGAGATACTAAGGATAAACCAACAGTAATTGTGAGCGCAATAATTAATACTAAACTCACCAGAAAAACTATAGCAACTGCTACATAGCGAGGCAAGTATTTTTGCAACCACTGTACGGGATAGCTGAGCAAAAACGCTAAAATCGCAGCAAATGAGAAGATTGCAATAACATCCTCGAAATATTTCAGCAGCAAGATAGAAGCCCAACCAGAAAGAAAAAATAGCAAGAAACGCACCAATACCAAATTATTTAAACGTTCCCAAAAATTCGGTGGTTCCTGCATATCTGGCTTCATAAGTACGATCGCTATTTGCTTAACATAGGTTTCCAGCTAGGAATACAGCATACGGTAGCTGCTGGAAATAATCACCTACCTCAAGCAGCAGATAGCTCTTGTACGAGGACGTATGGCTGGACGATCAAAGTATTGAACTGCTTAGCGCGATCGCTATTCCAATCAGAAAGTTGATGATTAGAAGGCTTAGCAATCAATGCTTCACCGATCCAATGTTGTACCGCAGTTACGTTATCATTCGCGATCGCCACTCCAACATCAAGAATATCGAGCTGTGGTGCAACAACTACCAATGCATCTCGCATCGCATGAGGAATTAACCACTCCCACTCAGCTCTATCTAAACTTTCTGCCAGTTCTGTTCTTAAATCTTCCATCAATCTGAAGTTATGACAATATTTTTACAGTTTATCGTTTATGAGGTAGCAGTGAGTGGCTAGCGGCTAGTGACTGGTGACTAGATAAAGAATCCAGCCACTAGCCACCAGCTACTAGCCACTGATAACTGATTATCTTCCCAATTCGTGTAGCGTAGTAATCACGGCAGCACACTGTCGCGTGATGGCTTGTAATTCTTCCTTATCAGTGGAAGTAGGAGGGGGAATGACTTCGCCAATTCTTACGGTGATGGGGACGGGACGGGGAACGGCAGAACCTTTCATTAAAATTTTTTCAGTTCCCCACAGGCTGACGGGTAAAAGTGGAGCTTGAGCTTTGGCAGCGAGTAATGCGGCTCCGCGTTTGGGATCGGTAATGCGTCCGTCAGGCGTGCGCTTTCCCTCTAAATACACGCCAATTGCCCAGCCTGCTTCTAAACATTTTAGTGCAGCACGAATAGCCTTGCGATCGCCCGCCCCGCGACTGACTGGATAAGCACCGTACAACTCAATTGCTTGCTTCAAAACCGGAACGTCAAACAACTCTTCTTTTGCCATGTAAGCCACTGGTCGTCTCATACAAGCCGAGAGCAGTGGCGGATCGAAGTAACTAGCATGATTGCTCACTACCACCAACGATCCCTTTTGGGGGACATTTTCCGCGCCAAAAATGCGTCCCCGAAAATAAGCGTGCAGCATCGGACTGACGACCGAATATTTAAATAGGTAGTACAGCAGCAGACTGGCAAATGGTTCGCGTTCTCTTGGCATGGGGAATCGGTAGTCGGGAGGCGGGAGTCGGGAATCGGGAGTCGGGAATCGGGGGACAAGGAGGACAAGGGGGACAAGGAAGCAGTTCTAGCCACTAGCCACTAGCCACTAGCCACTAGCCACCAGTCACTGATAACTGTCAACTTACGACTTACCACTAATATTTTCTAAACCTAAGTCAGGAGAAGTCCGCTTGATTAATCCGGTCAGGACGTTACCTGGACCAATTTCTACTACCTGTTGCACGCCTGCTTCTACAAAGCGTTGAACTGTCTCGCGCCAACGAACTCCACCTGTCATCTGGCGTGCCAGGCGATCTTTTAAAATCGCCGCATCTACAGTTGGCACTGGTTCCACGTTCGATAAAACTGGAATTGTTGCCGTGTTAAAGCTTACGGTTTCTAATACTTGTTGAAACTCGCTAGCAGCTGCTGCCATAAATGGCGAGTGAAAAGCTCCCGATACTTTCAAGGGCATAGCCCGTTTTGTTTTGATGTTAGCAATCAACTCTTGCACGGCAGTGGGAGTGCCAGAAATTACGACCTGAGCTGGGCTATTATCGTTTGCCAGGACAACATCAGACATTTGTTGCAGTTGAGTTTCTAGCTGGATGCGATCGAAACCAATTAAAGCCGCCATCATCCCACCAGAAACGCTGTCCATCAGTTCGGCACGGCGTTTAATTAGGCGTAATCCCGACGACCAATCAAACACGCCAGCAACGTAGAGAGCAGCATATTCTCCTAAGCTATGACCTGCTACTAAGTCTGGTTGTCGTCCTTGTTGTCGTAACAAGTCAGCAAGAATAGATTCTACAACGTACATACAAGGCTGGGTGTAGAGCGTGCGCGACAGGCTATCATCTTCGCTTTGGCAAATTTCAACAACAGACCAACCTAAAATTTCTTCTGCCTGGGCAAACTTATCTTTGGCATAATCGATTTCTAACAAATCCATCCCCATGCCAGTTGCTTGCGAACCTTGCCCTGGAAATACCCATGCTGTTTTAGTCATTTGTCATTTGTCATTTGTGAGTGGCTGGTGGCTCGTGGTTAGTGGCTAGTCACCAGTCACCAGCCACTAGCCACTGATAACTGGTCACTGATAACTGATTCACCTATTTCCATTGAAAAATGGCGGCTCCCCAAGTCAAGCCTGCGCCAAAGCCAGAGGCGGCGATGATGTGGTTGGGTTGCACTTGTCCTTGGCGGACTGCTTCGTCGAGTGCGAGGGGAATGGAGGCGGCGGAGGTGTTGCCGTAATGGGCGAGATTGCTAATAACTTTATGGGCGGGAATTTTCAAGCGATCGGCTACGGCATCGAGGATGCGCTGGTTAGCTTGATGTAGGAGCAACCAATCGATGTTGTCAACAGTGAGATTGGCACGAAACAGGGCTTTGTCAATGACTTCTGGAACTCTCTGCACGGCAAAACGATAGACTTCTTTACCGTTCATGGTGATGGGTTGATAAGTTCCTTGAGTCACTTCCACGCCATCCATGAGTTGTTTCGGGTTGCCCTGATAGCTGAGGTTGAGACAGTGGTTTTCCGTACCGTCGCTTTTGAGTTCAAATCCGAGTAAGCGATCGCGTTTGTCTGCTTGCATCACGACAGCTCCCGCACCATCGCCAAAGAGGACGCAGGTACGCCGATCTTCCCAATCTACCCAACGAGATAGCACATCTGCCCCAATCAGCAAAACGTTCTGATAGACTCCCGTGCGGATGTATTGGGCAGCAGTAACCATACCAAACACAAATCCCGAACAAGCTGCGGTCAGATCGAAGGCTACAGCATTACTCGCGCCCAGCCGTGCTTGGACTTGACAAGCACTCCCAAACAGATCGTCGGCGCTGGAGGTTGCTAAAAGAATCAGATCGATCTCGGCTGGCGTAATGCCTGCCATCGCGATCGCCTCTCGTCCAGCAGCAGAGGCGATCGAGCTTAAAGACTCCGCTGTCGTGGCTAGCCGCCTGCTACCAATGCCCGTGCGACTCCTAATCCACTCATCGGATGTGTCTACCAGCTGACTGAAACTCTGGTTATTCAACACGGTTGCTGGTGTGGCAGAACCGCTACCTGTAATAATTACGCCTGATTGTTGTACCATGCTTCTCCCTGTAGAAGGGGCGAGGAGTAAGGAGTGAGGGGTGAGGGGGTTAAACTTTTCCCTCGCTCCTCGCTCCTCGCTCCTCGCTCCTCATTCTTCCGCGATCGCTACCGAACCCTGAATTCGCTCTAGCACTTCGTTATCTACTGCTTCTCTTGCCAGACGAATGGCATTAAAAATCGACGGCGCTTGAGAGCTACCGTGGCTGATAATGCAGATCCCTGCGACACCCAAAAGCAATCCGCCTCCATGTTCGGCATGATCTACCCGCTGCTTGATCCGTTTCAGGTTTGGTCGCAACAGCGATACGCCTAACTGACCGTGCAATCCTTGGGGTAATTCTTCGCGCAGGATTTGCAGCAATACTTCTCCCACTGCTTCGGCAAATTTCAACAGCACGTTACCAGCAAAGCCATCGCACACGATTACATCAAAATCACCCGAGAGAATATCTCGCCCTTCGGCATTTCCGACAAATGGAACTTTAGGGTTGGCTTGGAGCAATTGGTAAGCTTGAAGTGCAAGATCGTTCCCTTTGGATTCTTCCTCGCCAATATTTAGTAAACCGACTTTAGGTTCGGGAATACCTAGAACGTATTTGCTGTACACCGTCCCCATAACCGCAAATTGTTCTAAGAACTTGGGGCGACAATCGACGTTTGCACCCACATCTAGGATCAAAACTTGCTTGCTAGCAACGATTGTGGGAAACACGGCTCCAATCGCTGGGCGATCGATTCCAGATAGTCTTCCCAAACGTAATAATGCCGATGCCATTGCTGCACCTGAGTGTCCGGCTGAGACTACGGCATCTGCCTGTTGTTGCTTGACCAAATTCATTGCTACGTTAATCGAAGCTTTGGGCTTGCGCCTAATGCCACTCAGAGGCTCCTCGTGCATTTCTATCGTCCCTTGGGCAGGGACAATTTCTAGCTGACCGAGATTAGTATTAGCGGGCAAGACGGCTTCAATAGAGTGGCGATCGCCCACCAGTATGACCTCTACGCCTAATTCGTCCCTTGCTCGCAGAGCACCAGCAACAATTTCGGCGGGTGCATGGTCTCCCCCCATAGCGTCTATTGCGATTCGTGCGCGAGTCTTTCCCATTGATGACAGTTCCAGAAACCTTAAAGATCTTACCAGTTATCAGTAGAGACGTTACATGTAACGTCTGTACAAAGCGATCGGCGAGCGGAAGTCGTAGGGGCGGGTTTTTTCGCAGATCTGTACTGGCACAAATAATTCTTCGCTCGAACCCGCCCATAAGAGTCAGGAGTAATTGCGAATTGCAAATCGCCAATTGCGAATTGAATTGTCTCCTGCTAAAAGGTAAGCAATTAAGTCCGATCTGTCAAACTTACTGGTGGCGAAGTTTTAGGTACTGGTGCAAAGCTTTGCGCTCCTGCGGAGCTGATAATGATGGGTTGCAGGATCGCCGTATTGGCAATGGAATTATTTGCCAAGGTAAATAGTGGGTTAGAGAGAATTCCAGCTAGAGATGTCGCAATTAAAGAAAGTACGATACCCACTTGTAGCGGACGCATCCCTGATAAAGTCCAGTTGATTTCGGGATAGTTTTTCACCACATCGGACATTTCCTGCGGTTCTTTGACCACCATCATCCTGACGACACGGATGTAGTAGTAAATTGAAACTACGGTGGTAATTAGTCCTAGCAATACCAATCCATACTGTCCAGCTTGCCAGCCAGCCCAGAATAAATAGATCTTGCCGAAGAAACCGGCTAATGGTGGAATACCTCCCAAAGACAGCAGGCAAATGCTGAGGCATAGAGTCAGCAAGGGATCTTTTTGATATAAACCTGAGTATTCGCTAATTTGGTCGGTTCCGGTGCGGAGGGAGAATAGAACGACGCAACAGAAGCCGCCCAGGTTCATGAACAGATATACCAACAGGTAAAACACCATACTGGCGTATCCTGCTTCTGTACCCGCAATTAAACCAATCATGACGAATCCGGCTTGGGCGATGGAAGAATAAGCCAACATCCGTTTCATGCTGGTCTGAGCTAGAGCAACGACGTTACCCAAAATCATACTCAGGACAGCGAGGGCGGTAAAGACAAACTTCCACTCGCTAGAAAGTAAGGGAAAAGCAGTGGAAAGAAGGCGAATGGCAAGAGCAAACCCAGCGGCTTTAGAACCTACAGATAAGAAAGCAATGACTGGAGTGGGCGCACCTTCATAAACGTCTGGAGTCCATTGGTGGAAAGGTGCAGCGGAGATTTTGAAGCCAATTCCCGCAATGACGAAGACGAGGGAGATCGCCAGACCGAGAGACTGACCCGCGTTAGCTTGGACGATCCCAGTGGCGATCGCGCTCAGTTCAGTTTGTCCGCCCGAGAGTCCGTAGAGTAGGGATACGCCGTAAAGGAAGACGGCTGTAGAGGAAGCACCAATCAATAGGTATTTCAGCGCCGCCTCGTTAGAACGGGGGTCGCGTTTGGTGTATCCCGTCAGCAGGTAAGAGGAAATACTTAAAGACTCTAGAGAGATAAAAATCATCACCAGCTCGTTTGCTCCAGAGAGGAACATTCCGCCTAAAGTAGCAGTGAGCAAAATGACGAGAAACTCCGCCAAAGCAGTACCGCTTTTTTCGATGTAGGTAATTGACATCAAAATGGTGACAGCGGCAGACAGCGCGATAATACCGCGAAAAACTATGCTCAGGTCATCACCATTAAAGCCGCCTAAGAAAGCTATTGGATTGGCAATATCCCATTGAAAATAGAGAGCGATTATGGAACCAAGCAGCCCTGCGATCGCTGCATAAGCAACCCAGCGCGAGGAACTACGACCCACAATCAAGTCACCAACTAAAACCACCATGAGAGTAACGAGGACGATACTCTCTGGCAAAATCGTCCCAGCATTCAACTGGGTTGCAAGATTGGCTAAATCCATACTCTTTGTATTCAGTTGCGATGTATCAGTTGCGATGTATCAGGTACGCTCATTGAGCATCAGGACTGACTGTGTTAGTTTTATTTTCTCTTAATCCGATCCCCTTTCGGTCACGCCACCCCAGCTAATATTAGCGTTAACTGGGATTGAGAGGATAAGTTTTACTTGTTACATTAGGGCGAGTTAATGCAGATCGTTGTAAATTTCTTATAGCTGATTTTCATTTACATATGGCGATCGCTAATCTAGATATACCGAATATTAGCCATCATAATTGTGAAAGAAAAAAGCCCGACAAATCGGCTAGGCGATCGTAAATCTCCTAGAGACGTTATATGTAACGTCTCGACAACCGATAACTGATAACTGACAACTGTTTACTGACTCAAAGTTGTCCCCGTCGTAGAGAAATTAGACAGGAAATCTGGAATCGGATTGCCTCCATTACGTCCCACGGCAGGAATTTCTAGCAAATCGTCTGTGGCTTGTCCTTTACCATCATTAACTACAGCATTTTGGTTACCTGGGTGTCCGTTGGGAACAAAAAGCTGTGGGTGGTCGAAGGGCGCTCTTTGAAAGCGAACTCGCTCATCGGTCAGTCCGCGTAGGAAGGCGACGAACGCTTGTTTTTCATTAGTGGTCAAATTCAGCACTGGCAAACCGCCAAAATCTCCACCGCGACTGTAAAAATCTATCACTTGCTCCAAAGTCAAAGTTCCGCCGTTGTGGAAATAAGGAGCAGTCAGTTCCACATTTCGCAGTCCTGGAGTTTTGAAGGCTCCATTCGCCAGGATGCTATCGCTGGGACTTAGGGGTGGATCGAGCGTGGGTGGATTTTCTCCTAATAGTTGCGAGAATTTCCCTTGCTGTGCCAACCGTGCTTCAGAGAGCGAATTGCCAAACCCATCATCAGCACCTAAAGCAACGTCTTCCTGTGGAGGTCTAACTCCAATGGCAAAAAATCCCGTATCTTCCACAGGGGTTCCAGGAATTGGCGCTCTACCGATTCTGCCACGACCAGAAACATTCCGAAACGAAGCCGCAGTTAGTTCTGTACTTGCATGACAGCCAATACAACCCCTGCGAGTGAAAAGCTGCCATCCCTGCTGTTGCTGCGGGGTAAAAGCACTGCGGTTTCCTGCTAAGAATTGGTCGAAGGGCGTTTGGCTGGAAACTAGAGTAGATTCATAGGCTTGAACTGCTAATCCAAAAAATAGCGAGAAATTGTATTCCGCCAGCGTATACTCAATTGTTGATAGAGGGCGATTTCGCGGTCGGCGATAGAATCTCCGCCTACCCGTATTCGGATTGACGCGAATCACCATGTTAGAGTCCCACCACTGAGGTTGGAAAGCTTCTTGAATCATCTGCTCGTAGGTTTTGTTTAAACCTGGCTGAGGTGCTTTACTAAAAGCTCCTAAAACGCTGTCATCGGCAGCAACGCGCTGTTTTGCTAAAGGTGGCAAAGCCAGGAGTTTTTTACCTGCCTTTCTCCCTATTCTCCTGATGATTCTCCGGCGAGTCGATTGTGCTGTCGTAGCGCTAGTTTCCGCGATCGCATCTGTTGAGGCGGCGATATCGGCACTGTTACTATCAACTAAATTACCGTTAGTATCCCTCACCCTCACGGTGTTATCCGTATCAGATAAATCGATGACTAATGGTGCTATTGGCAAATCTTCGGCTGCTGTCTCAACTGCTGTGGTTATGGGTGCTACGGCTTGGGAAGCCAAAGACGAATTTTTAATTCTGACTGGTACATCCCGCAAGCGCCTGCGGTTAGTGGCTTGTAAGACTAAAGCTTCTGGGTTTCTCAAGCCAGAGCGATCGACTCCATTAAATATATTTTGGGCGCTGCCGTCCCAGAAATTACGGAAGTTAAAGACTGCATCGATAACACTTGGAGAGTGACGATCTGTGACGCGCCGCGTGTTGATACCTTGGACTCTGAAGATATCATCTGGCTGTGGCGTGACGTTATCTTTATCGCTTCCAGGCACGATATCGACAAAATCAGCTCGAAATACCCCTTGGGAGCCTGCAATATCATTGCTGTCAGATATAACCCTAGAGGCGATATTATTGGGGTCTTCTAGCTGATGAAAGGGAAAATCTGCCGCTGTTAACTGGTAATTAGGTGCGCCAACAAGATTAAATACGCGATCGCCTGCTTTTAATCCTGGGTTGATTTGGTTTTTAGAGCGGCTGTCTGCACCTGCTTTAAAGTGGCAGGTGGCACAAGTGACATTACCGTCCGTACCGAGTTGCATATCCCAGAATAAAGTTTTTCCCAAAGCGATCGCAGCGGTTTTGTTGCGAATAAATTCGCCAATATTGTCGGGTTCGGGAATGGATACTTGGTTTAAAGGTACAATTGGCGGGCTACCAACTTGTGCTGATACAGTATGTCCGGTTAAGACTGTAAAAATCACAAGTAGGGCGATCGTAATACTAGTTTTGAGTTTTCTCGATAGTCGATCTCCTCCAATCTGCCGAGCTAAAAATGAGGTAAAAAGGCGGATACCAGCCAAAAAAGTAGCTGCTAATTTAGCAAAAAACCGAGCCACAAAACGATAAAAAACTGTTTCGTTTTCCTTGTTCGATAACTCGTTTGGTGGTTTATGCTTCAAACCATGACTCATGGCAAAATTCCCTTTGTTGGTTTGAGTAGAGATAAAATCTCTGCTTCCACAAAACAACATTGTTTAGCTTAATTACTTAAAATCGTAATATTTTGTCATTTGTTATTCGTCATTTGTCATCTGTTGTTGGTTGACAGTTAACAGTTGACAGAAATATACGTAGGATGCGTTACGCCAAAGGCTAACGCTAACGCATCACTCTAAGTTTTTGGTGCGTTACGCGCTGGCGTAACTGAGATTTTTTCAATCATCAAACTGATGGCTGGACTCCTTTCTAGTCACTAGCCACCAGTCACTAGTCACTGATAACTGATTTCACCCTACCCAAAGTTCTTGGGCAAATCTGACTGAGAATAAGATTAGTAAAATGGTGAAAAAAACTAATGTTATATATCCCCAACGTGGATGGCGGGAGAGTAATAAACTAAGTGCAATTGGTAACGAGATGATTCCGTAAACTAACCGAGTCAATGACCAAGTACTACCAGAAACAAGTAACAATCCTAAACCACAAAAACCATAGGCGATCGCTATAGTAGTTAGTTGGTGGCGCATATGCCATAACAAGTAAATCCCACCTAAAACAGCAACCGTATTCAGCAACGGATCGCCTGCTAACAGCCACAAAGCCAAAACGAGTACGCAAAAACCATAGCCTACCTTAACTGGATTGAATCGGCTACGCCAGCGCCAAAGACAATAAGCCAAAGCAATTATCGCGATAAACAACAACGGATGCAGCGGATCTTCGATCCTTCCAGACTTCCAGTTAGCAGTGCCGACAACAACTTGCATCAGCATCTTCCACCAACCTTGTACGTCAACCCCTAGCGATCGCTTCCATTCCTGCTGGGCGCGTCCGAAAGCCAGCCAATCGCCTAAATAAATCCTACAGTAGAGGCTGTAGAGTAATAGACCGCTGCCAGCTGCCAAGCTAGCAAGATAGGCGATCGATTGGCAGCGCTCTTTCCAAGCAGCGATAATTAAGGCAGGCACGATCGCAATTCCAGTTGGGCGAGTCGCCGTTGCCAACATTCCCCACAGCGCCACCCCAGGATACTGCTTAAATTCAAAAGCGCGTAAGGTTGCCGTACTGCAAAGTAAATATAGCCCTTCCGTGTAGACTACCGTACCAAACAACGACAGCGGACACCAAGCTAATACGGCTGCACTCCACCGGGCTGCATTGGTTCCATACTGCCGAGCCATCCAATTAGCTAGTAATAATAATGCGCCTAAAAACGCCAAATTATTTACTAATACCCCCGCCACTTCTGCTGATAACCCCAGCAGCATCAAAGCACGGATACACAGAGGAAACAACGGAAAAAAAGCAACATTGTCTCCTGCATAACCAGAAGTTGCAATCTGTTGATAAAAGACGCTATCCCAATGAGAAAAAACTCGCCAACCAAAATTAGGAATAACGCCTCCTGGTGGTTTTGGTAGTGCAGGTGCAATGAATAACATCGCTACTGCTACCACCGAGCGGCTCAGCAGCCACATACAAGCAGCAAATCTTAATTCATTTCTCATTATTCAGTTATCAGTAGAGAGTGACTAGTGGCTGGTGGCTAGTGGCTGTTTATCTAGTCACCAGTCACTAGTCACTAGCCACTCACCAGTTACCAACTACCTTTGTCAAAGCCAATTTAGCCGCTCCCACGATTCCGGCTTGATTGCCTAACTCGGCGCAAACTAACTGCAAACCCTCGCGGGAACAGGGTTCAACTCGACGCTCAATTTCAGCCCATGTTGCCGGAAAGAAAAACTCCGCACACGCACACGCACCACCACCGATCGCCACTGCTTCTGGCGATAGCACGTAGACTAGGCTTGCCAACCCTGCTCCTAAATCCTTACCATATTCCGACCAAAATTGCAAAGCCGCGGGATCTCCAGCTTCAGCCAAAGCGCCTAACTCGGCTGGTTCCTTGCCCGTGCGCCGTCGGATCGCTGTTACCGAAACGTACTGTTCTAAAGAGCCTTGATTGCCACTTTTACAGGGTGGACCATCAGGATTGAAGGTGATTAACCCCAGTTCCCCAGCCGCGCCGCGATGCCCGCTAAATAGTTTGCCATCAAGGATAATTGCCCCACCGACACCCGTACCTATAGTCAATAAAATAAAATGCTTGAACTTGCGCCCTACCCCCAACCACGCTTCCCCTACGCCCGCACAATTGGCATCGTTAGCAACGACTGTCGGTAAACCCGTTTTTGCTTCTAACCAATCGGCTAAAGGAACGTTGTACCAGTCAGGAAGATTAATCGCAACTTTCGCAATTCGCCCCGCCGCATCAGCGGGACCGGGAGTTCCGACACCAATCGCCACCGCTTGCCGTTGCGGATCGACTTGAGCGATCGCCTCTACCATTGCCAATAGTACCGCTGTTGGCGTAGCTGGTTGGGGCGTAGGTACGGTTAAAGACTGCAAGCAAGTCCCATCCGGCAAAAATCGCCCTAACTTAATTGCCGAGCCGCCCAAATCGATACCGATGACTTGATGGTCATTTGTCATTTGTCATTTGTTGTTAGCTGACGTTAACTGATAACTGGTCACTGGTCACTGGTCACTGATTTTGCTGCCAGTTGCGATCGCAATATCTACTTTGTTTATTTTGACCGAGCGATCGCTGTAGAGTTGTGCCATGAGACACTCCTACATTTGGCTGCGATTTCAAAGCTGTTACGGGTGCGGCATGAATAATACTCGCAGCAGCAAGCGAAAGCATCAAACCACCAGCAGCAGCAGCAACTAAAGATATCGGATCTTTCATCGTCTTTACTTTTTCAAACAAGGCTTTTCAAAGATAACCGATGAACGGGTCGTGGGGTGTGGGGTGTGGGGTGTGGGGGAGCCAGTGCGGTCTTGGGGGTTACCCCCATGAGCAACTGGCGTTGTGAGGTGTTTGATTTAATTCCGAATTCCGAATTCCGAATTCCGAATTCATTATGGTGGTGTTTGACTCCAACTGTCTTTTCGCAAACGGGGGTTGATAAATTCGTTTAAGCCTTCACCCAGTAAAGACAATCCTACAACCATTAATGTCATGCCTAAGCCAGGAAAAAGCGCCGTCCACCATACTCCTGTTGGCAGTGCTTCGAGGGCAAGACGCAGATCGTGACCCCATTCTGGTGTTTCTTCTGGCAGTCCTAACCCTAAAAATCCTAAGCCACCCAGCGTTAAAATGGCATCGGCAGCATTGAGAGTGAATAATACTGGTACGCTCTGCACGACGTTGAAAAAGAGGTATCGAGTTAGAATTCTTCCGGTTGAGGCTCCCATAGCTTGGGCAGCTTCGACAAATAATTCGGTTTTGACGCTAACGGTGTGGTTGCGGACGACACGGTAATATTGGGGAATATAGGCGATACTGATGGCGATCGCAGCATTTAATATTCCTCTACCGACGACAAAGGCTAGCGTTACCGAAAGCAAAAGTCCTGGTAGCGTGTAGATCGTGTCCATAAAAAATAACAATATGCGATCGAGTTTGCCACCGAGATAGCCACTGACTAAACCTAAAGGTACGCCAATAATTAAACCAAAGGCTGTGGCTAACACCACCACTTGCAACGCCGCTTGAGTGCCGTATAGCGTGCGCGAAAATACGTCATAACCTTGGCGCGTCGTGCCAAATAAATACTTGAGGGAAGGTGGATCGTGAATTGGGTTAATGAGCGACTCTGTAGGGTTTTGAATCCATCCCCAAGCTTGAAATACTGGAGCGAGTATTGCTATGCCTAAAAAAATCAGGGTAATCGCTAAGCCGATAGCTGTCAGTTGTAAGGAAAGGCTGGGACGACCAGAAAATCGAATCAATCTGGGAAGTTGACGTTTTGCCACACTCATGCATGTTTGCCCTAACAGGAGCGATACGCAGACTATTGTTACCTAAAAATAAGTCAAAAGTTAAAAGTCAAAAGTCAAAATTTTGAAACTTGTGCTGTTACGCATTTATAGCAAACAGCGGATGAACTAGGACAATTCAATTTACTACAAGTTCGCGCTTGTACCATGAGTTCTTCATTTGCTCGAAAGCTCGCTACTTCCTGAATATTAGCCATAAAGAGATCGCCAACAGGGTTCCATTCTTTTGACTTTTGCCTTTTGACTTTTGACTTACTTTATTGGCTACTCAACCAAGTCATCGCCTGTTTCATCCATTCTTCGGGGCTGGCGTTTTTCGGTACGAGGGCGTTTTGACTGACAGCTGTTAGTGCCTGAGAAATTTCGCTGGGGCTGTAGCCGACTGCGAGGAGTGCGGCTTGCACTTCTTCTAAAATATTTGGGGCTAAGGGTATGGCGGCTGTCGTTGTGGCGAGTCCAGCTGTTTGACTCCAACTGACTAATTTGCTTTTCAGTTCTAAACAAATGCGTTCGGCAGTTTTGCCACCCACACCAGGGGTTTGTAGCAGGAGTTGGGTATTGTTGCTGACGATCGCCTGTACCAGATCGGAGATATCAAAAGTATCTAATAAAGCGATCGCCAGTGCCGCACCAATGCCGCTAACGCTAATTAACAAGCGAAATAAGTCTCGTTGTACGCTAGAACCAAAACCGTACAGTGATGGCTGTTCTTCCCGCACTTGGAGATGGGTAAAGATTTGTGTCTGTTCGCCAGCAGTTAGTTCCTGCGATAGTCGGGCGGGAATTTGCATTTCATAGCCGCAAGCGTTCACCTCTAGAATCAGGATGACGCGATTGCTGCTACTTTTGATAATGCTGGCAACTGTACCCTTGAGATAGCTAATCATCCCAAAAAACCGAAATGACCTAAGCCCTCTAGGATACCACCTGCACAGGGGGCTTGGGCTAAGTAGCGATCGCCACCTGGGTTTGCTTCGTGCCATTCTAGTAATTCAGAACTGGCATTACCAACGATAATTCCTTTGGTTTCCCTGGTGGCGAACATGGAAATATCGTTACCAGAGTCGCCGCACACGACTGTTTTTTCTGAGGAAACTTGCCAAGTTGAACGTAAAAACTTGACTGCTAAGCCTTTATCACCGCGTAAGGGCAGAATATCTAAATCGGTTCCGGTACTATAGATTAATTTGACTTCTAAGCCTTGCTGTTTCAAGGTAGATTCCAATTGAGGTAATAGTTCTGCTGCTACAGTTCGAGCCAAGTGAAAGCTAACTTTATAGGGACGCTGTTCTGAATCTGCTTGTAGCGTCAGATCGGCAAAATGAGCGGCGATCGCTAAAATTTTATCGCGATCCCAGCCTATATCGAGTTGTTTCGACCAAGCAGTATAAGAGTTATCAATCCCGTCGAGATAGATTTCCGTCCCCACTGACGCAACCAAAGCATCAGGGGAGATCAGATTTTTTTCCTGTTGCAATTCTTGATATAGTATGGGCGATCGCCCTGTTGCATAAACAATCTTCGTGCCGTGTACGTGGCGATGGTAACTTAGTTTTTGGTTTAATTCTGATAAGGCGCGATCGTCACCTACGAGGGTGTTATCTAAGTCGGTTACGAAGAGAAATTTCACAACTACCTCTTATACCAGCTACTCCATCAAATAGTTTAGGACTAAGTGGCGATCGATGAGATCGAGCAAGTCAAAAGTTAAAAATCAAAAGTCAAAATAGATATCTTGCTTGCATTCACTCTTCATCCGCGTACCCAATGGTTGCGGCTGCACCAACATCAGCATTCATCTGCGTTTCCATCTGCATTGAAATTCATCTCTAGTAAGCTCAGCCATATTTGCCCCCTTGAGTTAAATATTAGTATTAACTGCATATGTAATTTTTTCTTAGCCCCTTTTTAAGGGGGTTGGGGGATCGAAAAAAAATAGTTACCTTATTGCAAGATCCCCTAATATAGCAATCCTATTTGATTCATGAACGAGCAGGCTTCTAGCCTGCGGCAGGCTAGAAGCCTACTTTACAAATCATTTAGAACTGCTATAGCAGGGCTAAGATTTGAGCAGAATTTAATTCAACAACTATTTCGAGAGGAAATTATGCGGGAATCCGTAATTTATCAAGATATTATTCAAAAGGGCATACAACAAGGCAAGCAGGAAGGCGAGTTAGCAGTTGTGCTACGCCAACTCACCCGCCGCCTTGGAACGATAGAACCTGAAGTCCAAGAACGCTTGCGGAGTTTAACTACTACTCAGTTAGAAGATTTAGCAGAAGCACTATTAGATTTCTCTAATGCTGATAATTTGACTAACTGGTTGCAGAGTCAAGGAAGCTAAGCAAGTCAAATTCTACTATGCTGCTAATATCTAATTTGCATTACGCAGCCAGCTAGAAATCTAATAAATTAGAGTTTTCAGCCTTTTGCCTTTTAACTTTGAACTTTTGACTTTCTCATGCTGCTTGAGATTGCCCAAATTCGGATAAGAATCGGAATGCCTTCACGACAGCACTAGCGCATTCTCTGGGTGAAGAATTGTAAAAAGCACGCCATGCAGAGGCTTTAAATTCATCGTAACGGTCTGCTTTTTCAGGGAAACGTTCTAACCAGGCTAAACGCACGGCATGACCGATTAATACATCTAAGACGATATATTCTTCTATTTGCAAATTAGGATTGCGATCGCAAATTGCTGCTAATTCCATTAGCGTTTCAATATTAACTTGTCGATATTCTGGGGCTTCAATTTTATTGAGTAAATGCTCGACTCGTAGGGCAAAGTTTTTTTCTCCCGATGTCATTTCTGCTAGAATTAACTCGCTATCCAAACGATTGCGTCGTTCTAATTTATCGCCAATAATCACGCCTTTAGAGTGTTTCATTAACCGCCAAACTCGTTGGAAAAAGTCTTGAGGAACGCGGTTCATCGACCCATCCCAGTGTCGCTGCTGTTGCCAGCCACTCAAAGGGACAAAGCCTTCATCTGTAGCTTCAGGCAGGACTACCCATTCAATATCGCTTTCTGACTGTTTGACGTGTAGCGATTCTCGTTGACGCAAGACTTGATTCATCCCCTCATAACCAATTAAAACTTGGCGCAGGCGCATTTTCACTTCAAATGGGGATAGTTGCATCAAATGTTCGTATGCTTCATCTTGAGTTAGCCCTAATTCCTGTCCTAATTCGCTGGTAATTAATAGAATTAAATAACCAACCCGCAATGTCAGTAATCCCTTAAATAAATGGGGTTCAGTACGAATTAATACCCCTAAATAGTTAAGCATTTCTTGTGTCAAAACGCGATCGCGAATATCTTCGCCACAAAACTGGTCGATTTTTTCCCCAATTTCCTGATTAGACATCGGTTGGGTAATCAAGGAAGCCTCGCTGTAAGACTTACCTACAGCAATTTGTTTTTGTCTGACTAGAATTGATGTCACCTCGTCTGAAAGCGACACGTCTATCATCCGTCGCAGTCCTGCGGCGCGGCGTACAATCGTCCACAAGCACAGATTTCCCGCCTTGGTATAAACTTCATCCAATAAATCGCCAACCGTCACTCGTCCAGTGCCAAAACCAGTATCAAAATCTAAGCCGCGTAAGCGATACAATGTCTGCAATAACTCTATTTGCTCGTAAAGATTTTCTGAAGCCCGTAATTGTCCTAATAGTAGACTGAGATTGGTTTCGCACTCTAGTTGAAATTCTTGAGTAATCCCTAGAGGTAGGTTTTTTTCGGGATGAAACGTTAAATAATAGTTGCGTTGTGCGGTCTTGTTGACTGCTAAGCGAGTAAAATTTAACTCATGCAAGAAATCAATCCGTTCCGTTTTTGCCGTTAGCATCAACTGTTGCAATCGTCCTAGCTTAACGTGAACGCCGTTGCAAACACCGCTTCTGAGTTCCTCCATCAACGGTAATAACGCTTCTTTCTCCGTTTCTAGCATGGTATGAGTTAACATCAGCGTTACTGTCGGTCGCCCTAAATCACTCCAATGGTGTTTAATATATGCAAGTTCGCTTTTGAGTCGTGCGACTAGAAAGTGGTAATCGAGGGTGAGATAAAATTGTTGGGGATCGAGAAAAGAAGGTAAAAACACCACGGTTTCATCGCGAATCCGAAAGATTCTCGAAGTCGTTAAACTCCGCAAGCGTCTAATTGGTCTTCCTGTCAAACCTAATTTGTCGTTGCGTCCAATTTGGGTGTAGACAGTTGATAGTTCTCCAGCTTGGCGGACTTGAATTGGTTCTACTTGTGATGGTGTTTGGGTTTCAATGCCGTAAACCGCTAGTTTTGCTTGTAAATCTTCATCTTCTGCAAGTAAGGCAATTTGTACCATTGCTTCTTGGCGACGACCGATGTTTAAATGTTTTCCTAGAGGATCGATATCGCCAATTGAGACTAGCCCTTCACTTAACATTTGACCGAGAAAATACAGGCTTTGCGCCCAAACTAAGGGGACATTCTCATTTGGTAGACGAGTTTGAGTTTGGGGATTTGCCCTTTCTGCGGCAATGTTTTCCTGCGGGACGTAGTACAACTCTGGCAATAGTTTCACGCCATCTCGTTCTACGACAATCTTTTCCAAGCGTTCCTGATATGCTTGAATTTGGGTGCGATCGCCTCTAAATATTCCATCTAGTAATAAGTATGTGAAAAATAGGGGCCACTCGCATTCGATATGTTCAAATTGCTTCAGTTCCCACGGTTCGTAATGCAGGCGGTTGGTGTCTTCCAACACCGTTTGATGTCCGTCACGTAAAAATCGCTTGCAACCGTATTTGCCTTGGAGTTTGGTAATAATATCATTGCGGGTGCGTTCTAGCAAGCGTCGATCCTCTACGGCAAACGCAGGATAACCGATAACGCTTAATACGGCTGCATCAACTTCTTTAGACGCAGATTCCCTCGGTAACAAATTCTCTAACGTAATGCGGGCGCGGGCAATTTCATCGGGTAAAACGTGAATTACCGATGCTTGGCTACCCCCAACTCCAAATAAATCTAGTCCGTTCATGGCTTCTAAGGCTGCTTTTGCCATTCCCACAGAACTAGCATTCAATTCGGCATTACCGTGATTGATTTTGTTTCCCCGTTCCCAAATTCCGAAGTCTGGGGTACGGTAGGTGCGTCCGATGTAATAAACCAAATTTTGCACGAAGTTTACTTCGTCGATGGTGTAGACGACGTGCAACCCCGAAGCCGTCATTTGTGCCAGCATCAATAAAAATAGAGAAGTGGCATCGAGTTGTAGATGTCCCCACTCACCATCGCCGACGACAATATCACCCGTTTGAGTATTGTACTTGGCGTGCAAGGCATCTAGGGCAGCTTGAGTGTGTTTGAAGCTTTCTACTTTGGTGGCTTGGCGCATCATCGCAAATAACAAGCCTCGCATCAGCTTCACAACGCTGTGTTCTAATTCGTAGGTACGTCCTTTATCGGGATCGACTTTACGATATGCTAGCGCCAGACCCCAGACCGCTAAAATACTGTAGACGTTATCTCTCACCCAGGCATCGGTATAATCTCCGTGGGCAGTGATGGCAGTACTAGCTGGTAATAAGCCAGAAATCGGATTTTGCCGAGATAAAATGATGGTTTTAATCTGATGGTAATAATAGTCCAGTCGTGCGGGTAACTGAGCGGCAGTTTTGTACATACGGAAGTTTGACTGTTTCGGGAATCAAGCGGTTGCGTGGTGAAGCTATCTACAGAAAAGCAAAGATCGCTACATTTCATCCTTTCGGAGTAGATCGACCAAAGTAGAAGAACGATAAGCTGATTTAGGATTTTGTTCGTATTCTACTGGAAATCTCACCGTACCACTGAATCGCGTTAGCGAAGCTGAACGAAGTTATCGCCACTATCAAACGAAAATTTATTGTAATCTTCATCAAATCCCCACTCTGCGATCGCATATCTTTGCAAAATCTTTAACGACTCTAAGCTACAACATTGTCAGTATTTTCACTGAATACGTAACTTAGTATTGTCTTTTTTTATACCGTTGGCTTTACCGAATCAACAGGCAGGTAATCGATATGGCACTTTTATACAATCAACAACAGTCTCCTTTGGTAAAAATTGTCTACAGCAAAGTTATTACTAACGGCAAAGTTGAACTAGTACCACTGCAACTATATGCAGACGGTTCCTTGCGTCGCTGTTAGTAGAAAATTATAGTCACCCTATATAAATTGTTAAATCGGTTTTCCCTGTAGAGACGTTACATGTGTAGAGACGTTACATGTAACGTCTCTACAAAAATTCGTGAAAAAATTTAAGAGCGACTTAAATCTTGACTCCAAAATAATTCTTTGCCGTGGGAATCAATAACCCGTCCAGTAAAGATAATAGCTTTAGTTTCAGAAATAGAAAAGCCTGCCTCAAAACCGATCGCAGTTTTCAATTGGATGCAATACACGTCTGGTAGGGGCGCTTTCTCTGTGCGCCCCTACAAATGTTATCCACACAATCAAGAATTGCTATGAGATGTAGATTCAGATCGTCAAAGCTTTCATTCCAAGCGGTAATTCGATAATAATTTATTTCAGTCGTGGCAATATCGCGATCGCATCTTGTTCGGTGAGAAGACGAGCATTGGCTTTCTAATATTAAGTAATTGATTATACAAGAGCAACTCTTCCTCTAGAAGCAGGCATAAAAAGCCTGAATCTGCTAAATATTTGTTCGGGCGAGTATTAAAAAATACCAAAAAACTTTACTTTGAGGACGACATGACAAACTATATTTTTGCGGTTGAATAATAATTGCTTTACTTTATCTTTAAAATTAGAGAGGTAACATCAAGCTTTCATGGGCTTGTATGAAAAAACACTTGGAATTCGTGTAGGGACTGGTGGCGACGCATCTACAGGACATCAGGGAGGAAGTCACCAATGGCTAGAGTGGCATTGCTGATCGGCGTAAGCGATTACGGACCTGGTTTTAACTGGCTACCTGGGGTCGGAAAGGACTTGGTAGCAATGCAACGGGTCTTACAGCATCCAGAAATGGGTGGTTTTACAGAGGTAGAAATCCTCAAAAATCCCGATCCGCTGACAATGCAATTAGCGATCGCGACTTTATTTAACGCCCAGACACGCCAGCCGGATGACTTAGTATTATTATATTTCTCCGGTCATTACGTCAGCGATCGCTATGGCAGATTTTACTTTCCCACTCGCTTAACTTGTAAAAATCCCAACGGAGAACTGGTTGCCCCGACTGCAATTCCAGCTAATCTAGTCAAAAATATCATGAATGACAGTCCGGCAGAACAACAGGTTGTCATTCTCGATTGTTGCGCCGACAACTCTATGGTTGTAGATGAATGGACGAAAAATCCCATGATGGGCAATCTCCAACAGCAGTTAGGAGGAATAGGTAGGGTAATATTGACGGCTGGAAATACAGCAACAGAATTTTCTCATAAGGGATTTGAACTCTCAACATATACTCATTACTTAGTAGAAGGAATTGAAACTGGCGCAGCAGATTTAGATCGCGATCGCACAATTTCTGTAGCAGAAATGCATCAGTATATTAGGAAAAGACTAGGAGAAACTTCGACAAATTTAGCACCAAATATACACGCATTTGACGATCCGCAGCAGATTTATTTAGCTAAAGCGACCATGAAAAGAACGGCGCTTTGGTGGTTGGAAAATGCAACGCTCAATACAGCGATCGCAGCTCATAGTAAAGGTACAGACGATCGAGGTACAGATTGGGAAGCAGACCGTCAGAGTACGGTAGCAGTTTTAACTAGCGAAATGCAGGAAAAAACGGTAGAAGACGATCTCGTTCAACGCCAACCAAAATCTTGGTTGGGGGCAGTTACACTGACAGTTTTGGCAATATTAGGGATAGCTTATGGTGCAACTCGCTGGCAAGATTTGCGCCAGCTATCCATGAGCGAAACTATTGCCGCAGACACGACATACAATCACCAAGTACCGACGGTACTCGAACATGTTAATACTGTTTGGTCGCTGGCTTTTAGTCCTGACAGTCAAATTTTAGCTAGCTGTGGTAACGATCGCGCAATTAAGTTGTGGAGTTTAAAAACTGGAGAATTAATTCGGACAATTCCTGATGCTCATACAGGTGCAATTTGGTCGGTAGCGATCGATCCTGGCGGAGATAAATTAATTAGCGGTAGTAGCGATCGCACGATTAAAGTTTGGAATTTGCAAACCGGGGAACCGATCCGTACCTTGCGGGGACATACAGATGCAGTTCGCGCTGTGGCTGTGAGTCCCGATGACAAACATATTGTCAGCGGTAGTAGCGATCGCACGATTAAAGTTTGGGATTTAAGTACGGGAGTTTTACTGCGAACTTTGAGCGGACATACAAGTGCAGTTCGTGCCGTAGCAATTAGTCCTAATGGTTACACGATTGTAAGTGGTGGTGCAGACAATTTAGTCAGAGTTTGGAATTTAAACACGGGACAATTACTCAGCACACTACAAGGGCATACTAGCCGAGTCATTGCGATCGCCATGAGTCCCGATGGAAATATAGTTGCCAGTGGTGGAAATGACAACACAATTAGGTTGTGGAATTTACAAACTGGAGATTTATTACATACTTTGAAAGGGCATTCAGACCACATTAATTCTCTGGCTTTTCGAGCGGACGGACAAGTACTAATTAGCGGTGCAGAAGACCATTCTATCAAATTATGGAATCCGCGATCGGGCGAGCTGCTCAATACTTTAAGCAAACACGATGAAGATGTTTATGCAGTAGCTATAAGTCCCGATGGTAAAACTCTTGCTAGTGCAGATAAAGCAGGGGAAATTAAACTGGGACAGTGAACGTTTATCAGTACAACTAGCCACTAGCCACTGATGACTAATTTACCTATAACCGGGATCTTCTTCTTCTAGGCTGGCTCCACCTGGAGGCGAATTAACTGGAGGCAAACTATTAGCAGGTGGAGATGTATTGCTTGATGGTTTTACCGTAGGCGGGGTAGGAATGGGAACTGGAGGAGTGGAGATTGAAGGAGTAGAGGAGGTTGGGGGAGTAGAGCGACGGAAAGTCGGTGCGGTAGACGTAGGAGAAGAGGGCTGCTGTTCGACTTCTATTAGACCAAGCAATACACCAGAACTCGTAAAATATTGACTCCAGTTTTGAATTTGAGGTTGCTTTTGCCAGTCAAAGCGAGAAACTTTGGCAAACAATAGAGGTGCTTCTTGTCCGTTACGTTCGCCAAAAATGCGGACGGACATTTCGCGCAACTTGGAGTTTTCTTGAAATCCTAGTCGGGTCAAGTTTGCGGCGATGATTTCCGCTTGTTGTATTAGCTCGGCAAAAGATTGGGGACGAGTGATGTTGACGGTAAAATCAACCTGTTTGGACTGAGTACTTTGTAGGGTCTGGGAATTGCGTGTAAAGTCTACAACCTCTACTGGATTGGCTGTTACGGGAGAGATGGCGATCGCCCAACTACCTAAAATAAATACCGTACCCAAAATTCTGCTATGACTCATAGCTACAGCCTGATGTCTACAAATTCGCTTTAACGCTACTTGAGTTACTCTACCGCTTAATTGCTCCCCAATTGTGTAGATGCACGCAAGATTTTTAATTCCGAATTCCGAGTTCCGTAGCTTGCTTCCCCGTAGGGGTATTCCGAATTCTTAACGTTTGGGATAAACGGCGACGGCTTCAATTTCAATCAACCAACCAGGATCGACCAAACCAGCCACAGCCAGGGTAGAACGAGCTGTTTTGACTGGATTTTCTGGATTGTTGAAAAATTGAGCGTAAGCGTCAAACCAACCCTGGTAATCGACTTGATTATCCATTGCGGGATCTGCCACTAGATAAACGCGCAGATAGACCACATCAGATAACGTCAGGTTCACATCTGCCAACAAAGCTTGAATTCGTTCTAGAATACCGATCGCCTGAGTTTTTGTATCGCCATAGCGATCGCGCGTCCGCAGTGGAGCATCGGGATTAATGACTGGTGGGACTGTGCCACTCGTCCAATAGTAAGCTTGGTCTTCCGGTACGGCGACGGCTGAAGCAATTGAAGAGGTTGGCGAACCGTAAAACACTACCTCTTTCGGTGCAGCTGGTTTGGCTACAGCTTGAAGATGAATCCCAAATATTTGCAGACCAATTAAGCTAGCACAAACAATTGCTAATAACCAAACACTAATTTTTCCCAGTTGAAGTTGATTGATGAAGCGTTTCATAGTTAATTTTTGGGTAATTTTTGGGTAACAATCAAAAATCAAAAGCCAAGCATTTGTAGGGGCGGGTTTAGCCAAAAATTCATGCCGACAGCAAGAAATCTACCTTCAAAACCCGCCCGTACGGGAGATAGGAGAATGTCAATAAAATCCCGATTGCGCACCAATGACAAATAACACTCATAGAGCCGCAATCTGTGTAGAGACGAGACGAGCAGATTCAAAAGCACCAGCCATCCAACCTGTGAGGTAGCTGAGATGTTCGCCGCACAAATAGATGTTGCCATCTGGTTGATTCAGTCGCGGATAGTAAGTCGTTCTGACATTAGTAGTGTATTCTGCCCATCCACCTTTGCTATAAGGCACTGTTGACCAGAACAGCGAAAAGCCATTCTCAAAGTGGTTGTTACTACCTAGAGCAGAGATTGGTTAACATAGAAAGGTAGCTAAGTCTGGAATCAGCCATGAAACTCAAAGAC
Organism: Chroococcidiopsis cubana SAG 39.79; assembly: GCF_003991895.1. NCBI lineage: Bacteria > Bacillati > Cyanobacteriota > Cyanophyceae > Chroococcidiopsidales > Chroococcidiopsidaceae > Chroococcidiopsis > Chroococcidiopsis cubana. The sequence continues at coordinate 6 of NZ_RSCK01000022.1, read as the reverse complement.
GCTCGC
>NZ_RSCK01000021.1:0-96644 GCF_003991895.1 Chroococcidiopsis cubana SAG 39.79 | reverse complement strand
TCAGTAGACTAGAAAATGCTCTAGCATCAATTGCCCCTAAGATTCCTGTCGGCTTACCGTCAGCAGCGTAAGCCGTGCTAGGTATGGCTAGTAACGCTAAACAAAGCCAAGGATATTTTCTCAGCCAATTTAAAAGCTTATGGTGATTCATTAGCGTTTCTTAATTGTGAGTGTTAGCAAAAAATCCTTAATTTTAAGAAAATATAACTTTAGGTCGCAATTAAACTGTTCTTAAGACACAATTTTTTAGCATTTATCAAAAATAAGCTGTAGTATATACTTCCAAAGATAGATATATTGCGATGTTTGGGAATTAGTCACTGGTAGTTGGTAACTGGTAGTCAAGCGTTAGAATTACTTAAGTACTTGACTGATAGATCGCTCTCACAATTCACTCGTACGGGCGGGTTTCACCGCAGAATTTCCAGTCCTAGACTCGGTATTCTCAACATTAAACCCGCCCCTACAACTTACGACTCACTTTTAATATGCCAACAGCTTTGATTACTGGTGCTTCTGCGGGAATTGGTGCTATTTTTGCCCATGAGTTAGCTTCTCGACAAATGGATTTAGTTTTAGTAGCTCGTTCCGCTGACAAATTGCAACAGCTGGCAGCTCAGTTACAAGCACAATATCAAATTCAAGTCTACGTCCTCGTCCACGACCTAACTGTACCAGAAACAGCTACAGCTATCTACAATACGGTAACGGAAAAGGGATTAGAGATCGATCTATTAATCAATAACGCTGGCTTTGGAGATTATGGCGATTTTGCCGAACGAGATGGCGATCGCCAAGTCAGAATGGTACAGTTGAATGTTTTAGCGTTGGTAGACTTGACTCACAAATTTTTACCAGGAATGCGCCAGCGTCGATCTGGAGGTATTATCAATCTTGCTTCTACTGCTGCATTCCAACCGATACCTTACTTTTCTGTTTATGCAGCCAGTAAAGCTTTTGTCCTCAGTTTTAGCGAGGCATTGTGGGCAGAAAATCGCAAGTATGGGGTACGGATTTTAGCTGTTTGTCCTGGTCCCACTGAAACGAAATTTTTCCAAGAGGCTGATTTTCCCACGACTTTTTCAGAGACGATCGCTAAAAATTATATTTCACCTCAGCAAGTTGTCAAAGAATCACTTCAAGCTTTAGAAAAAAACCGTTCTTCGATCGTTCCGGGACTGACAAATAAAATTAGTGCTAATGCTTATCGATTTTTACCGCGCCAAGCTTTAGTCAGTTTAGTTGGAAAAGTGTTTAAGCTTAGTTGAGTTTTTGTTGTCAGGGAACAGGGAACACTTAATTCCGAATACCCGACTACTCGAATTATCAATAATCTATTGCCAACTACCAACTACCCATTATCAATTACCGATTACATATACCGCGTTAATTGGATGCGATAGCGCTCTTTTTTCGTGACGGCGACTTCTCCCACTTCTAATCGTCCTTTGCCGCGAATAGCGATTAAATCTCCAGTTTTGACTTGAGTGCTGGATTGGCTCATTTCTTTCCAGTTAACGCGCACGTCTCCACCTTCGATCAAATCTACCATTTTGCTGCGGGACATCCCAAACCCAGCAGAGGCGATCGCATCTAATCGTAAAGAGGCTTCTACTGTTGTTAATTCCTTTTTTTTCGGTTCTTTAATTCTTAATTCGCTCAGCTCGATCTGCTGAATTTTGACGGGAACGGAACGCACTTGCTTTAAATTCATTGCTAAGAATTCTACTAATTCTGGTACAACAATTGCTTGCGCTCCCCGTTCTCCCAACACAATAATATCGCCAGTTTTGTCCCGTACAATTCCCGTGCCTAGCATCGCCCCTAAAAAATCGCGATGGGTAGCGGTATCAAATAGAAAGTTCCCGGCAATATCTATTGCTGCTACTGTCACTTGGGATGAATCGAGAGGGACTTCCGCACGAGCGATCGCTAATCGTTGCCGTTCTGCTTGAGGATAACCGCCCCAAGCTACTAATTGTACGTCAGTCAAACGACTAAAAATTTGCTGACTCTCAGCTAACTCTGGGGGCGATAAAAAATCAGTGAGTACTACTTCCCAAGTTTTGATTGCTTGCTCTGCTAGATCGATAACACGAACGATAGTTTCTCGATTTTCTACACCTTTTAATAAGTCTTCTCTCGGCAACATCTTAATTTTCTAACTTTTAGTTGGCTATATATGTTCTATATTGTTTGACACTTATTGTTATCCGCATAAAATCCAACTGCTGTCATTTCTTGTATTTTTGGTACATGTGTTAGCAGCATAGACGTTGCGAGAGGCTCAAACTCGATCGTGTTTCGATCTCCAACCCGTTTTCCTATGCAGATATCCTAACACTAGTCATCTGTTACCAACATTGCATTTGCTCCTTACCTTCACGAATAGCACAGCTCCACTCTTTTCGCCCAGACAGTTCTATGTTATATTTTACACAAATATTTCTTCCGTAAAGAATAGATGTCAACAGCAAAAAACTCAATTCTATTCTGTATCTAGAGATACTTTTATCGCAAGATAAAGAATATGATAATTGGACTGTTTGCAGAATAAAATATTTCTCAAGTCTTTCTAAGATTAAGTAATTATGGCGTTGGTGTTCTCTAGCGATCGCCATCTGGGTGCAGCTCATCGCGTCTAAAGATGCAGACCTTGAAGCGGCGAGCATCATTGGACATGGACTGATTATCGATCTTCTGGGTGCTATAGCAGTTCTAAATGATTTGTAAAGTAGGCTTCTAGCCTGCTCCACGTTCATGAATCAAATAGGATTGCTATAGCACTCAGAAGTGAGTTGAGTTTGTCTTGATTTTCTTACAATTCTACTAAATCAAACAGATGAAAAGAATACTATTTTACGATGATGGCTCTGGCTTTGGCGGTCATAGTATTTCTGCTGTGGATGCAGTTAAATACTTACTAGAAAATACCAACCTCAAGGTTGGATTTATGTTTTATCAAGGAAATCAAAGACTTTACGATCGCTTAACTTTACTAGTGCGAGAATTTAAGTACCTCGAACTTTATCCAATAGAGTTCAAAGCAGCAAGATTTAGAAACTTAGGAGCATTATTATCGTTTCCCGTAGTTGCTAAAATTGCTCAAACTATTTCTATTATCAAACCCGATGTAGTCATTGTCGTTCAAGGCACGATCGAACTTAGTTCCCTCGGTTTGCTAGCAGCGAAAAAAGCTAACCTTAAAGCAATTAGCTTTATCCCGCTAACACAATCTTTATCGTTAATGCAAGGCAAACTCTCTAAATTAAGAGATTTCATTAATTTGCATTTTTACAAATTGCCAGATGCATTTATTACGACTAGCGCTCAGGCTAAATATAACTTAGTTCAGCAGGGAGTTAAATCAAAAATTTCTGTAGTATATTACGGTCCCGACTTAAGAATATGGCATCGACAGGAGCGAAACATATCTCGGCAAAAATACGGCATAGATAACAGCGATTATGTAGTGGCTCTGGTTGCTAGAATCGAACTCAAACACAAAGGTCATGACTTTCTCATTACGTCAATGGCGAAATATGCCAGTAAGCTAGAAAATATCAAATTACTAGTCGTAGGTGATGGCTCAGATGAAGAGAAGTTACAAAAACTCATTCAAACTTCTGGTTTAAGCGAAAGAGTTAAAATTATTCCTTGGGGAAATGACTTATCATATATCTACTCTGCCATAGACATGCTCGTCATTCCCTCTCGACTAGAAGGATTACCATTAGTCATGTTAGAAGCAATGTACTATGGTTTGCCAATAGTTGCTTCTAGCATAGATGGAATGTTAGAAATTTTACCTCAAGAATGGTTATTTAAATTTGGTGACAGTGAAGCTGCTATTGAGACTTTACTCCGAGTTAAAAATAGCGACAATACAGAGTATTTGTTAAATCATAAAAAACGAATTATGACAGAATTCAATCTCGACGAATTTGGCAAAAACTTCTACAAAACTCTTTGTGAAGCACAGATAGAGACCAAGGATTAAAAAACCACAGTAGAGACGTTACATGTAACGTCTCTACACTGACAACTGAATATCAGCCAGTCGTTTCAGCATAGCCTTGGATATTTTCGGGTTCAAATCGACGTAGTACGCTCGTTGCTTGTCGAAGTGTGCCATCCGTGCCTTTAACAACAATTAAATACTTACCTGCATTGAGACGGTTGCGATACGGCAAAGCATCGCCACTACCAAACACCAAACCAGCACCACCACCAGCAAATAGGCTCCCCATACCACCAGCCACAGCACCTAGTAAACCACCAATGACATGATTGCCGATTTCACCCGCCCAAGCAAAGGTATCTAGACCAGACAGCACGCTGAAAGCAGCTCCAGAGGCAAAACCAAACGGTACGAGCCAGAAAGCCATCAGTTTTGCTTGTTTAGCAGCTTGCTCGTTGGGATCGATCAAGCCAAACTCATCTGCACTTTTGTATCCTCTACCAAGAATAGTAATGCGATCGGTAGGTATACCTTCTTTTTCTAAAGCTACAGAAGCTGCTTCTGCTTGAATGCGATCGGGTAACACGGCGATAAGGTAATTCATGGAAGTTGGGGACAAGGGGGACAAGGGGGACAAGGGAGACAAGGGAGACAAGGGAGACAACGGAGACAAGGGGGACAAGGAGGACAAGGAGAATTTAGAATAAATTTCTTCCCTGCTCCCTACTCCCTACTCCCTGCTCCCTGTTAACTGTTAAAATATCGTACTGCGGCAGCGAATTACCGAAAGCACAACTTAACCTAACTAAAGGCAACCCTTGAGCTGAGAGTAACGCGCTACTGGAATCACCCCTGGTCTTGTGTATCGCTGCTGTCGCTCAAAGCGAGTAGATAAACAAATTACTCACACGAGCAGACAGTTCACTTATCATTAATAGTGCCTTTTTCCCACTGGATTCCTATCGTTAATCATGGCTAAAGTTCTCGTATCTGACCCAATCGACCAGGCAGGAATTGATATTCTTTCCCAAGTTGCTACTGTTGACGTAAAAATCGGTCTAACACCAGAGCAGTTTGTACAGGCGATCCCAGAGTATGATGCGTTGATGATTCGCTCTGGTAGTCGCATTACTAAAGAAATTATCGAAGCTGGGCATCAACTGAAAATTATCGGTCGTGCTGGTGTGGGCGTAGATAATGTAGACGTACCTGCTGCCACCCGTCAAGGAATTGTCGTCGTCAATTCTCCCGAAGGAAATACGATCGCCGCTGCCGAACACGCGATCGCGATGATGCTGGCATTGTCGCGTTACATTCCCGATGCAAACGCTTCTGTCAAACGCGGTGAGTGGGATCGCAAAACCTTTGTGGGGGCAGAAGTCTACAAAAAAACCCTTGGCGTGGTGGGTTTAGGAAAGATTGGTTCCCACGTTGCTACGGCGGCTAAAGCGATGGGAATGAAGTTACTCGCCTACGACCCATTTATTTCTACCGAACGAGCCGAACAGTTAGGTTGCCGCTTAGTCGAGGTAGACATCCTACTACAAGAAGCCGATTACATTACGCTGCACATCCCCAAAACCCCAGAAACAACACATTTAATTAACGCCGAGGCACTGGCTAAAATGAAACCCAATGCTAGGATTATCAACTGTGCTAGGGGTGGCATTATCGATGAAGCGGCGCTAGCAGAAGCACTTAAGGCGGGTAAAATCGCAGGGGCGGCTTTGGATGTCTTCGAGGAAGAACCCCTGAAGGAATCGCCGCTAAGAGCATTAGGAAAAGAAATTATCCTCACCCCTCACCTCGGCGCTTCGACCACAGAAGCACAAGTCAACGTAGCGATCGACGTAGCAGAGCAAATCCGCGATGTCTTGCTAGGCTTACCAGCCCGTTCTGCCGTCAATATCCCTGGACTCAGCCCCGATATTTTGGAAGAACTCAGACCGTACATGCAACTTGCCGAGACTCTGGGTAATTTAGTCGGTCAGCTGGCTGGGGGACGAGTCGATCTACTCAATGTCAAACTGCAAGGGGAACTTGCTACTAATAAGAGCCAACCATTGGTTGTTGCTGCCCTGAAAGGATTGCTTTCTCAAGCACTGCGAGAAAGAGTCAATTACGTTAATGCCAGCGTCGAAGCCAAAGAACGGGGTATTCGGATTATTGAAACGCGAGATGCTGCCATTCGGGATTATGCAGGTTCCTTGCACTTATCAGCCAAGGGTTCGATGGGCGAGCATTCAGTGACGGGGGCGCTATTAGGTGATGGCGAAATTCGCATTACCAACATTGACGAATTCCCGATCAACATTCCTCCCAGTTCGCACATGCTATTCACGCTCCACCGAGATATGCCAGGAATTATTGGTAAACTCGGTTCCCTGCTGGGTAGCTTTAACGTCAACATCGCCAGTATGCAAGTCGGACGCAAAATCGTGCGCGGCGATGCGGTAATGGTACTGAGTTTAGACGACCCCCTGCCCGATGGGATTTTGACTGAAATCACCAAAGTTGCAGGCATTCGCGATGCGTATACAGTAACTTTATAGCAATTAGCGATTAGCAACTAGTTGCTAATCGCTAATTGCTAACCGCTAACTATGGCAAATCACTGGTGGGAAATTCAAATTGTGTGCGATCTAGACCTAGAAGAGACGATCTTCTGGCGACTAGAGGATTTTGGCTGTCGTGGGATGGCAAGCGAACGGCAGAAGAATGATGGTAATGTTTGTTTGGTGAAAGCATATTTGCCACAAGAACAAGTAAAGTTACTTGACTTAGCTGCCCTTTCGCTGTGGTTGCGACAGGATGCCTTGCTGGTAGGATTAGAGCTGCCCAAAATGCAGTGGCATTTAATCGATGAAGAAGACTGGGCAAGCAGTTGGAAACAGTACTGGCAACCGCAGGAAGTGGGCGATCGCATTTTAATTTATCCTGCTTGGCTACCAGTGCCAGAAAAATCAGAGCGACTTTTGCTAAGGCTAGATCCTGGAACTGCTTTTGGTACGGGTAACCATGCCACAACGCAGTTATGTTTAGAAGCCTTAGAAATGCGCTTGGACGATCTTCCCAATTCCAGTCGAGAAGACTTAGTTATTGCAGATATTGGCTGTGGCTCTGGTATTCTCTCAATTGCAGCAATTTTACTTGGTGCTAGCCGAGTTTATGCTGTAGATACAGATATCATGGCAGTCAACGCCACCCACAGCAATCGACAACTCAATCAAATTTCTGCCGATCGCATAATTGTAGGACAGGGTAGCGTCAACACGCTGCCTCAAATGACCCAAGCATCTTTCGACGGCATTGCGTGCAATATCCTAGCAGATGTCATCATTCAATTAATTCCCCAAATTACTTCTGTTTCTAAACCCTCAACTTGGGGCATTCTCAGCGGCATTTTAATCGACCAAGCCCAATCGGTAGCCGATACTTTAGAACATTATGGCTGGACTGTAGCAACTCTTTGGCGACGCAAAGAATGGTGTTGTTTTAATGTGAGACGGTCTTAAATGACCAATGACAAAAGGGCAATTCCTGCCCTATTTATTGTTTATTTTCTCTCAGGGTTTACAGCGCTGCTTTATCAGGTAGTGTGGCAGCGAATGCTGGGATTGTTTTCTGGATCTGATGTGCGATCGGTAACGATTGTGGTTGCCTCCTATTTGTTAGGACTGGGTGTAGGTGGCTGGCTGGGTGGCTGGATTAGCGATCGCCTCAGTAACCGTCAGGCAGTACAAATCTATAGTTGTTGCAATTTTGGAATTGCTATTTTTGCTGTTTGTAGCCGCTTTTTATTTTACGACTTGCTGTTTCTGCAAGGAAAATCTTTGGCACAATCTCCAGCAATGATGTTGGCGATCGTGTTTGTTAGTTTATTAATTCCTACTACCTTGATGGGCGTGTCGCTGCCTCTAGTAACGAAAGCAACTAGCCGTCATGCAAAGGGTGCAGCAGCTCGAATTGGTCTGCTATACGGTTTAAATACGCTCGGATCGGGGCTGGGAACGCTCGTTTCTGGTTGGTATATTATCGGTACTTTTGGATATGAAAAAACAGTTTATTTCGGTGCAATTCTAAGTACTGTAGTGGGAATTATTGCCTGGTCTATTTCTCGTCAGTTTCAGCCTAGCTACCCTGTATTAGTTGCATCAAATACGGCAAATGGAGCGCTGCGATCGCGTTCTCTATGGCAGTGGTGTTTTTTGGTCTTTCTTTCCGGTTTTGCAGCAATTTCTTTAGAGATTATTTGGTTTCGGGTTTTAGATACAGTATTGCAATCGATCGCCTATACATACGCTCATCTTCTCGCGTTTATTCTCGTTGGAAATGCTTTAGGTAGTATTGCAGGATCGGCAACAATTCGATTCATTCGTCAACCTCAAAAAGCCTTTTTTGCGATTCAAGCTGGTATAGCTGCTTATGCGCTAATTTCTATTTGGCTGATTAGCATTTACTACCAATCTCATCCGACAGATTTACGTACAGATATCGGCTACATTGACTTAAATAATATTACTTCTATTGTCATCTTGAGATATGTAGTCATACCTTCGGTTATGCTCGTATTGCCAAATTTCTTACTGGGTTTTTATTTTCCCTTAGTACAGAAAGCCGTACAAACAAAAGATAGCCAAATTGGACAGCGAGTCGGTTTCATTCAAGTCGCAAATATCTTAGGCAATACTACAGGTAGCCTGCTGACGGGATTGGTGCTGTTGGATAAGTTCGGTACGGCGGGTTCCTTGCGATTCATTGCGTGGTTGGGACTGGGATTTGCCCTGCTATGTTTCAATCTGAGGAGAGATAAGCTTACGAGTATGCTGGCGATCGCCCTAGCTGTCATCATTGCTGTATTTCCCAATAATACTCATCTCTGGGCAGCTCTACATGGCATTCCAGCCACACAATATTTCCTAGCTGCTGAAGATTCAACAGGTGTAGCCGCCGTCACAGAGGTAAACGGACAAGGGACTTTACTCGCCAGCGGACAAGCGCAAGCCAGTTTCCCTTACATGCAAGTTCACGCCCTCCTGGGCAGTTTACCCGCACTGATTCATCCCCATCCCGCCCAAGTCATAATTATCGGACTGGGTTCGGGGGGGACAGCTCATACAGCAGGAGTAAACCCTGCAACCCGGCAAATTAAAGTCGTAGAGTTAGTTGGAGCTGAGTTGACAGTTTTGCGTCAATATGCTCAAACTCCTAACGGTCAGCCGCTCAAATACTTATTTGAAGACCCGCGTTATAAATTTATTGTCGGTGACGGACGGCAAGAGCTGGAACTATCCCAACAAAAATTTGACATCATTGAAGCCGATGCGATCTATCCCTGGCGATCGCGAGCTGGTATGCTCTACTCGCAAGAGTTTTTTCAAGCCGTGCGATCGCACCTCGCCCCAGGTGGTATGTTTGTGGAATGGAACGTAGGTTTAGGCACAGCGCAGACGTTCCGCAGCGTATTCCCTAACGTAATTCAGTTAAGCATGAGCGGCGATTTACACGTTTTAATTGGCAGCGATCGCCCCGTTGACTTCAATCGACAACGGCTATTAAATAAACTAGAGGACGCATCTGTATTGAATTTTTTAGCAAAAGCAAGCGTCAATGTCGAAGCAATTCGTCAAGATGTCAAAACTGCCCAGGTCAATTTCTACTCCCACGCCAAAGACGGTCAACCTCAACCTGTTAATACAGACTTGTTCCCGCGATCGGAATATTATTTGAATCAGGGGTAATGGGTAATAGGTAGTTGGTAGTTGGTAGTTGGTGGTTGCTTCCTCAACTTCCTCAGCTCACTGGTGACTGGTCACTGGTGACTGGTCACTGGTCACTGTCTCTGGCGTTTTACTGTCGATATATTCGCGCCAGCGCTTGATTTTACCTGCGACAAAATCGGCAATAATGGCATCGTCTGCACGGTTGCGACGACCTGAAGCTTTTTCTGTATCTTCCCAATACCACTCTACGGCAGCGCGATCGCCTTCAATGATAATTTGGCGAATTTCAATTTTGACGTTTGAGGCATAAGTAGCAAAATCTGCTGCTGCTTTGCGGATGGCATCTTTACCTACCCATTTTTGTCCTGGGACGATCAGTTCTCCGTCAGGAGTGAATAAAGCAGCGAAAGCATCTGCATCTCCATTGACCCAGCTATCTCTCGCTTGACGAACGATTGTGCGGATCTGTTCTGGAGGAGTTGTTTTTCTCCCTGCTGGGCTGGAATTAGTGACATTCATCTGTGTGGGTATGCCTGCAAATACTTCGATGCTAATTAAAACAATAGCAATTCCAACCAGAACCGCAATTCCTTTGGAAAGCTTTGCTAACGCTACCCTATACGATTTAATTTTCACCTGATGTAAGTCGATCTTCATTTATCGAACCATCGAATCCCAGATTGCTTTCGTATCCGCAAACATTTGGAAGCGGCACACCTTGCTATCAACTAGATCGTATACGTGCGCAGCAACTGCACGCAGCGATTTTTGCGTCTCCCGATGGCGACCTACATATGCTCCAATGACAACTACAGAATTTTCTGCATCAAGATAGCGATCGATCTGAAATGAAAACATCTCCCAACGCTCGTTATTGGATTTAAAAACTCCTGCGATGACTGCTTCTGCACCTTGATACGTCTTACCTTGCGGAAATCCCTCATTCTGTATCCATGTAAGGTCAGCAGTACAAATTTGCTGAAAAGCATCGTAATCTTTCTCGCGAAAAGCTCTGTATAGCTCTTGAATAACTTCAAGATTTGTCATCGATCGCCTTTTTTCGTACTGTCCAATCTCAATTTAACTCTTGAGAAGGAGCGAGTGCGCGATCGCCACAGTATCGCCCATATAGCAGAGAACAACACTAGGGTAAAAATGTCAACCTGGTAAGTAGATACAGAGAATTAATTTTTGTTTTGTATCTAAGTCAACAATCTCCCGCAAAATGGTAAAGGTAGCTAGTGTAAAAAAACGCCCCCAGCAGATATCCCCAGAAAACACTCTAAGTTAGGAGTAGATGAGAAATGCTTGCATACATCCTTGCGTTAGCTGTTGCTATTGGTAGTCTTGGCATCTACCTAGCCGCCTTTTTCTTTCCAGAAATTGGTCGCAAAAACGATATCTATTGGAGCGGCGTAGGGTTGTTCTATGCTTTAGTCTTATGGGTATGTGCCAAGCAGATTACAGGAGGACTCCTATTAGGTCAAGTCGCTGGAGTCGTGTTACTGGGTTGGTATGCGTTCCAAACTCTACAGTTACGCCGCCAACTCACTCCTCAACAACAACAAACAGCTGTACCGAGCGCAGCACAGGTAAAAAGCAACGTTCAAGAGCAAGTCACCAAAATTTCACCCCTACAAAAGCTGTCACAGTTTGGCAAGAAAGCAACGAGTAAAGCGACCGCAGCCAAAGAGCAGCTACAACCAAAAAGTGATGTCAAAAAGGTTCCGACACCGCCAGTAGAATCTACTCCCACTGTAGAAATTGTCGATCGTCGTACTTCTACAGCCCCAGAAACAACCGAGTCAGCGTCTACCTTTGAAGAAAAAATTGCTACAGAAGTGAAAGTGTCTCCCCCAGTCGAAATCGCTACAGAAGTAGAAGTGTCTCCTCCAGCCGAAAACGCTATTGTCGCTCCTGAATCTCAACCAAACCCAGACATTGCAGCAGCTACCCCAGTTGAAACCACGCAACCAGAAGAATCGACGACTACCGAAACTGAAACCGAGTTATCCTCACAGAGCGAAGTCACTGAATTACACCGTCCCGATCCCCCCAGTTCCGAATTAGTAGAAGTTGCAATTGAAGATGCAGAAGAAAAGCATCAACCAGCTTCGCCACCTGAGACCGAGGAGAAGTCGTAAGTCGTAAGTACCTGTTTCCCAGCAATACTTTGTAACCATATATAGTCATGCACTCATGTATCGTATTTATGCATGTGTAGAATTTGACTCGATCGCATTTGCTGGGGAAGGGTAATGGTTGTCATAGCTGGGAAACATAAAAATTATTGCATGGTAGGCTGGACATCTGCTATAGCGATTTGTGGTGCGATCGCTAGCCTGGAAAATTTTGCTTCAGCTCAAGTTGTACCAGATAATACATTGGGAACAGAGGGTTCTATTGTTACATCTCAACCTGTCGATCCTACGGTTGATGTTATTTCTGGTGGAGCGACACGAGGCGATAATTTGTTCCACAGTTTCGACTCCTTTTCGGTTTTAACTGGACGCTCTGCTTACTTTAATAACGCCAATAATATTCAAAACATTTTCAGTCGCGTTACAGGTGGCTCCATTTCCAATATTGATGGGTTGCTCAGAGCTAATGGTGCTGCTAGTCTATTTCTGCTCAACCCCAATGGCATCATCTTCGGTACAAATGCCAGGTTAGATATAGGTGGTTCTTTTATCGCTAGTACGGCAAAAAGTCTAAAATTTGCAGATGACACGAGTTTCAGTGCTAGTGCGGAGCAAACCACGCCTTTGCTAACTATCAGCGTTCCGATTGGCTTGCAGTTTGGGACAAATGCAGGCAGGATTGTAAATCAAGCTAGGGCGATCGCGACTCAAGGTCAAGCGACTGGATTAACAGTAAAACCCAGTAAAACCCTAGCTTTAGTAGGTGGTGACGTGAGTTTAGATGGTGGAATCGTTCGCGCTCCCGATAGTCGCGTCGAGTTAGGTGGTTTGACAGCAGAGGGGACGGTAGGGCTGAATTTCAACAACAGCGAATTGCGTTTGAGTTTTCCCAAGGATACAGCCAGAGCAGATGTTTTGCTCAATAATGCCGCTAAAGTCGATGTGGCAGCTAATGGTGGAGGTAGTATTGCTGTGACTGCACGCGAGTTACAACTTTTAGGAGAAAGTTCCCTGGCTAACGGGATCGCCACCAGACAGGGAGTTGCTGGCGTGCGGGGCGGAGACATTGCGATCGATACAACAGGTGCAACAATAATTAGTCAATCTAGCAGCATTGTTAATGTCTTTGATAATGGCATTGGTGGTAGAGCTGGTAATGTCTATATCAAAGCTGGATCGCTGACAATCGATAATCTTGGCAGAGTCAGTGCTATACAGTTTAGAGATAATGCTGTAGATCGGGCAGCTTCAGGTGATATCTTTGTAGAAACTGCTGGTTCTGTCACTTTATCTGCTACTGATACAGGACTCAACAGCGCTTTTTCTACCCTCTCATTTGGCGATAGTGCCGGAAATATTACGGTAAAAGCCAATGGCTCGATTGATATATCTGATAGCGAGATTGTAGCAGCTAGCTTTAAGGCATCGGGTGGGACGATTTTACTACAAGCCAATGACTCCATTTCCATTACTGATAATAGTTTTATCGCTAGTAACGTGTTTGAAGGACGCGGCAATGGAGGAGATATTACGATTAAAGCAGGTGGTCCAATATCGATTGCAAATCTGAGCTGGATTGCCAGCCAATCTGGTGTAGGTGGAGAAAAACCACATCAAGGTAATGGTGGCAACTTTTACATTAAAGGCAAGTCTTTATCTATAACTGGGGGAGCGCAACTATCAACTAGGACATTTAGCTTTGGCAAAGCTGGTGACATTGAGATTGATACTACCGATTTTGTAGAAGTTTCCGGTAGATATCCTGTCATTTTTCCCGATACAGCAAATGATATTCGCTTGAAAGGTCGTGAATATTCTACCTTGCTAACCAGCACTGGAGCAGGGGCAAATGGTACGGGAGGTCAGATTAGCATTACCACTGGAACCTTACGAGTGTTTGATGGAGGTGCGATCAACGCCCAAAGCCTCAGTACGTTTAGGGGTGGTAATATTATTGTCAATGCTGATGTACTCGATCTCAATCGCGGTGGTCAAATACTGACAACGGCTTCCAATAGCGGTGATGCTGGCGATATCATTATTAATGCCAAAAACCGGATTGCGATCGCCTCTAGGAATCCCGATTACTTCAACTTCTTTAACCAAGTCAGCCAGCTAGAAGATTTTTCTGGTTCAGTTGGTCCCATTAGTCCGGCGAGTGGCATATTTGCCAATACCACCGAGCAGTCTACAGGACGAGGAGGTTCTTTACAAGTCACGACCAAAGAGTTGAGGATCGGAGATGGAGGGCAAATCTCAGTCAGCAGTCAGTCAGGTAATGCAGGTAATATCGCAGTCACCGCTGACTCCATGAGGGTAGAAGACGGCTCCCTCACGGCAACCACGCGATCGGGTAATGGTGGAAATATTACCTTGCAAATTGCAGACTTGCTCTTACTACGCCGCAACAGTTCTATTTCTGCTACCGCAGGTACGGCACAAGCTGGAGGAGATGGAGGCAATATCAATATAGACACGACGTTCTTAGTGGCACTGGAAAACAGCGAGATTGCTGCTAATGCTTTTGCAGGTCGTGGTGGTAATATCGAAATTAATGTCCGAGGGCTGTTTATCTCTCCCGACAGTCGGATCGCTGCAACGAGCGATCGCGGTATTGATGGCGTAGTGACAATAGACGATATAGATGTCGATCCCAGTCAAGGATTAGTTGTATTACCAGTAGAATTAGTCGATGCTTCTAACCAAATTGTGGCTGGTTGTGCTACTGGCAGCGAGAATCAATTCGTCGTCAATGGACGCGGCGGCTTACCACCTAACCCGAGAGAACGACTCAATGCTGAGACAGTCCTAACTGATTGGGCGATGCTGGAACCTGAAGCAGAGAGCCGCTCCAACACAATACCCGATCGCGTCGTAAATTCTGCCCCAACTCAAATTGTCCCAACTCAAATTGTCGAAGCGACTCAATGGGCATTCAACGAAAAAAATGAAGTTATATTGATGGCTGCATCTACAAATAAAATGCGATCGCCTGCATTAAACTGTAACGGAACTTATCCTGCCGCAGAAATACTTCTAAAATAGTTGAATAACCTTGTCCCTATTTTAGACAAAGCTGTGACAGAACTAGGAAGCTACAAAGATACCGTAAACCTGCCCAAAACCAAATTTGACATGCGGGCAAACGCCACCAAGCGCGAGCCAGAGATCCAAAAGTTTTGGGCAGAAAATCAAATTTACGATCGCCTGTCACAGCAAAATTCTGGCGAGATTTTCACTTTACACGATGGACCCCCCTACGCCAATGGTTCGTTACATATCGGTCATGCCCTGAATAAAATCCTCAAAGACATCATCAATCGCTATCAACTCCAACAAGGGCGTAAAGTTCGCTGCATTCACGGTTGGGACTGTCACGGATTGCCTATCGAACTCAAAGTCATCCAAAGCATGAAGCCGCAGGAACGCGCTTCGCTCACACCTTTAGAACTGCGCCACAAAGCACGGGACTTCGCCCTCAAAGCAATGCAAGAACAATGCGCCAGCCTCAAACGCTGGGGGGTAATCGGTGATTGGGAAAACTCCTATTTGACTCTCAAACCAAAATATGAAGCTGCCCAAATCGGCGTATTTGGGCAGATGGTCTTAAAAGGCTACGTTTATCGCGGCTTCAAACCCGTTTACTGGAGTCCCAGCTCGAAAACCGCCCTAGCCGAAGCAGAACTAGAGTATCCCGAAGGACACACCTCCCGCAGTCTCTATGCAGCTTTTCCGATGACTCACATCGAGCCATCAGTCTTCCCCAAACTCAAATCCTTCCTCCCCCATCTTTGGGTAGCCATCTGGACGACAACCCCTTGGACAATTCCAGCCAACTTAGCAGTTGCAGTCAACCCCGACTTAACTTATGCCGTGGTGGAAATGTCACGCAAAGACGCAGAGACGCAAAGCACCCTTAGCGCCTTCGCGTCTTTGCGTGACCAAAATCCACAATACCTCATTGTTGCGGCGGATTTAGTGGAGAGATTATCTGTAACACTTGGCGCTCAACTCACTGTCAAAGCTACATTCAAAGGCTACGAACTAGAACACTGCAAGTATCGCCATCCATTGTGCGATCGCGAAAGCCCGATTGTCATTGGCGGCGACTACGTGACGACGGAATCCGGTACGGGACTCGTCCACACCGCACCAGGACACGGACAAGAAGATTATCAAGTGGGGATGCGCTATAATTTGCCGATCCTCTCTCCCGTCGATGCCGATGGTAACTTTACAGCAGAAGCCGGACAATTTGCCAAGCTTAACGTATTAGGGGAAGGTAACGCCGCAGTCGTTCAAGCTTTAGAACAAGCTGGTTCGCTGCTGAAGGAAGAACCATACGTCCACAAGTATCCCTACGATTGGCGGACGAAAAAACCCGTGATTTTGCGGGCAACTGAGCAATGGTTTGCGTCGGTAGAAGGATTTCGAGATGCAGCCCTGCAAGAGATCGCCCATGTCCGGTGGATTCCCGCTCAAGGAGAAAACCGCATCACCGCAATGGTAGCTGAGCGTTCTGACTGGTGTATCTCCCGCCAGCGTAGTTGGGGCGTACCAATTCCCGTATTTTACGATGAAGAAACTGGGGAACCGCTACTGAATGAAGAGACGATCGCGCGCGTCCAAAATATCTTTGCCGAAAAAGGCTCGGATGCTTGGTGGGAAATGTCGGTAGAAGAGTTGCTCCCAGAAAAGTATCGCGATAACGGGCGAAAATACCGTAAAGGTATTGATACGATGGATGTTTGGTTTGATTCTGGTTCCTCTTGGGCGGCTGTCCTTCAACAGCGACCGGAATTATCCTATCCAGCCGATCTGTATCTGGAAGGATCGGATCAGCATCGCGGTTGGTTCCAGTCTAGTTTGCTCACGAGCGTTGCGACCAACGGTCACGCACCTTACAAAACTGTTTTGACTCACGGGTATACCGTGGACGAGCAGGGACGTAAGATGAGCAAGTCTTTAGGAAATGGAGTCGATCCCACGGTAGTTATTGACGGTGGTAAAAATCAAAAAGAAGAACCGCCCTACGGTGCAGATGTATTGCGGTTGTGGGTGTCTTCGGTAGATTATTCCGCTGACGTGCCGATCAGTAAAAATATCTTGAAGCAGCTAGCGGATGCGAGAAATAAAATTCGCAACACGGCTCGTTTCTTACTAGGAAATCTGCACGATTTCGATCCCAGCCAGGATGCAGTACCATACGAGCAGTTACCAGAATTGGATCGTTATATGCTGCACCGGATGACGGAAGTATTTACTGAGGTAACACAAGCTTTTGATAAATACCAATTCTTCCGTTTTTTCCAAACCGTGCAGAATTTCTGTGTCGTAGATTTATCGAGTTTCTATTTAGATATTGCCAAGGATCGGCTGTATATCAGTGCCGCTAATTCGTTTCGCCGTCGCAGTTGTCAAACAGTTTTGCAGATTGCCCTAGAAAACTTAGCCAAAGCGATCGCCCCTGTATTGTGTCACATGGCAGAGGATATCTGGCAATATCTCCCCTACCCCAAGTCGCATGAATCTGTATTTGAATCCGGCTGGGTGAAGTTAGAGGACAAATGGCAAAATTCAGAGCTGGCAGAATCTTGGGTTCAGTTGCGCCAACTCCGCACGGAAGTGAATAAGGTATTAGAACAAGCACGTACTGAAAAGGCGATCGGTTCTTCTCTCGAAGCAAAGGTACTATTATATGTCGCCGATGCTAATTTGCGACAACGCCTGCAATTTTTAAACCCCAGTACGGACGCACAGCCATCTACTCATTCCAACGGTGTTGATGAGTTACGCTATTTATTCATCACTTCTGGGGTAGAATTGCTCGATACTCCCGCAACCCTAACAGAATTGAAATATAATTTCCAATCTGAAGCTTTGGGAATTGGGGTCGCTAAGGCTGACGGGAAAAAATGCGATCGCTGTTGGAATTATTCTATACACGTCGGCGCATCTCAAGCACATCCGCTCTTGTGCGAACGATGTATTCCCGCTCTCGCAGGAGAATTATGATTGTCGTTTAGTTAGCTGTCGTTAGTTATTGGCAAATTGCCAGTGACTAGCGATCGCTACATCATCAAATTTCATGAACCTTGAGATTTTACTAAGTAACACAATAGTATTTGCTTGAAAGCTAGCAAAGTAAATACTGGGATAGTTTGACCATATCGACTCGATAGTCTCAGTGGTTCTTGCAGCCACCGATACAACCACTCGCCACCACCAAAACGCAACCAATGGGGCGCTCTTTTTCGATCTCCTGCATAAACAGGAAATGCTCCCCCCAATCCGATCGTTACTGCTCGGATTTTACCTTGATGTTGCTGCATCCAATATTCCTGTTTCGGGCAACCTAAAGCGACCAAAACAATCCCAGCACCACTGTGATGAATTTTTTCAACCAAAGCTTCATCTTCTGCGCGCGTCAGTGGATGAAACGGCAAAGGCTCCATACCAGCAATTTTCAAGTTAGGGAAATCCCGCGCCAAGCGCTCTCTCATTTTCTCTAAAACTGGTGTTTCAGAACCTAAGAAAAATATGCTCACGTTCTTCAAAGGAGCGAGTTTACATAAAGATAAAAGAATATCTATTCCCGCAACACGATTTTGGGTACGCGCTCCCAACAACTTCAACATCCAGACTAAAGGCATTCCATCAGGAGTCACAAGGTCTGCATTCTTCAAAACTTTGGCAAACTCTGGATGCCAGTAAGCTTCTACTAGCATATGAGTGTTAGCCACACAAACAAATTTACTAACTTTACTCGTTGCCCACTCTAAGATTAAGTTAATTTGAGATTCAAACGGTAAAGCACTAACAGGTGAATCGATCACGTCAAGTTTTTTATAAACTTTTAATACTCTAAATTCTAAATCTAGAGTCTCAAAGGATTGATTTTGAATTTGATGTTGTTCGCTAAATAATTCTCGATCATTTAGCGTGGATTGTCGTGTATTTTTCATTATTTCTCTGTTGCCAGCAATGTGGAACCTCAGCTAACAATCCTGGCTGTGCGTAATGTATAAAGCCATCTCCGCACGCACAAAAAATAGTCGAAATCGGCTGTTAATCTCTGACATAGTTTGCAGAATCAGGTTAAATGCCTCTCGCAAACTGATAGTATCTTACCGATTCATTTAAAATTTGTTCGATCTATCACTCAACCAAAACTTTAGCAGAATTGCTTTATTTTAAATAATCAAAGTCTTTTACAACTTATACTTATTAAAGTATCACTAAAGCTCTCTATTTTTACTCTTTCATAGCTTAATTTAACTGTATCTTAAGAAAATCAAATTAGATGCAAGCCTGCCATTTATTCTGATTATTTTACAAGCGTAATGTATGGTGCTTCCGAAGAAAAGATTGGCGAGTCCAATCTAAATACAATAATTTAAGTTTCAGGCGCGATCGAGCGCGAACAAGCGAGCGCCATATTTACGCTTTGATAGAAAGCTGAGTTTATTAGGCTGTCTTTGAATACCGCTAGCAACTGCACCTAAAACTGGTGTGGCAGAGAAATTTAACTGCTCTAATGCCTTGACTAAAGCGGAACAGTTTGTTTTACCCATACTTACAGTCAAAATGCTAGCATCCACATGCCTAGCTAAAAGATTTGCATCAGCAAAACCAATCAAGTGAGATGTATCGTATATCACTAAATCGAAAGTTTGTTGCAGTTGCTCTGCCAAGCTTTGCATTTGCGGTGATGAAAGCAGGATCGATGGATTCGGGGGAATTGAACCAGCAGTTAAGATAAACAAGTTATCCTTGGATATTTCTCTACTGTGCGCTGTAGCCTCGTGAAAAGCTCCATTATCCTCAGCTTCCTCAGAGCTATTACGCACTTGTTGGATCGCATACTGAAAGTTTAAACCTTCGGCGATCGCATTGCTCAGTCCTTGCGCGTTGGATAAATTTAACATTTTATGAATGGTGGGAGTCCGCAAATTTGCATCAACCAATAAAACTCTTTTACCCATTGCTGCTGCTGTCTGAGCTAAGTACAATGCAACTGTTGATTTACCATCTTCGGGAGCAGCTGAGACGATCGCTAGAGAACGAACAGTCCCATTAAAATCGAGAAAAGAAACGTTTGTGTAAAGAGAGCGGAAAGACTCCCAGAAATCAGAAACTTCAGTTTTTTGCGCCAGTCTACTATTGCGATCGAATTTGACGCTAGGAATTTCACCTAAAATTAGCAATTTAGTCTTATCTTTAATTTCTTCAGAGTTATAAAAGACGTTGTTAAGTTTATCTACAAGCAGAGCAACTCCAAAACTGACTAATAAACCTAAAGCTGTGCCTAGAACTAAATTACGCTGAACGGTAGGTGCGGTATTTTGAGGTTCGCTAGGAGGCGTGAGTATTTGCCAAGGTACTTGCTTTTGCGCAGCATCGATTCGTAGTGCTTCGCGCTTGGTTAAAAAGTGGTTTAAGTTATCGGAAGCAATTCTTAACTGCCGTTCTAAGTCATCTTTCTGACGAATAATTATCGGAAATTGTTTAGCTTGTTGTCTTAACAAGTTCTCGGACTTATTTAGGGTGTAGTCTTGCGCTTTTAAGGACTGAATTTGCTTAGCAGCATTAGTCAATTTTTGAATTTCTCTTAAACGAGCCGAACCGGGAGAGGCTGTGTCTATCAAGTCTGTCGTTCCATTTGACAATCGATCTCCCAAGATTCGCCGTTCCTCTTTTCTGACAGCTTGCAACAACTGCTGTTGTTGAGCTAATAGAGATTGAAATTCAGGACTATCTTCTTTGTAACGAGACGATTTCGCCGCAATTTTAGTTTCTACATCTTGAAGTAAATTGAACAGCTTCAGATAGTGAGACGATTCGCTCAGTTCGGTAATTGCTGCCGCTGTATCCGGTTGCAATCGCAGTTTTTCGTACAGATTATTGTAAAAAGCTGTGCTACTAGATAACTGAGTCTGGATCTCCAGTCGCTTCTGTTCAATTCGATCGAGCTGATAAGAGAGATGTTGACCTTGAGTATCGGAATTAACAATACCATGTCGTTGCCGAAAACCTTGAAGGCGCTGTTGCAAGAATTCAACTTGCCGCTGCAATTGTGGTAGCTGAGATTCGACAAACTGAATTCCTAAATTAACATCTGTCTGACGTTCTTCTAGGCTGTATTTTAAGTAAGCCTCAGCTACCGTGTCCAAGACAAATTGAACTTTTTCAAAATTAGGATCTTTATAGCTAACTTCTAAAATATTTGTGTTGGGCAACAGCTTAATGTTCAATTGAGGCGTGCTGCTACCAGGGTAATATAATTGTAGTTTTTGGGTAATGGGGGACATCAACTTCGGACTTTGTAAAACCTTCAAAGTTGTCTCATCTAACCCCGGAGAATCCTTTTCTTCTTTCTCTTCCTCTTTAGAGGATACAACTTTATCTTCAGCAGTCACGGGTTCGGTTAACAGCTCGAACTTAGCGACATAGGTTGGAGTACCAGTCGCAGCTAGTAATACAGATACACCGGCAACTGCGGTTGTGCCGATCAGAATTGTTAGTATTCTGCGCCGAATCGCTCCTAGCAACCAACTGACATTCAATCCACCTTCATTAGCGTCGTCAGGTTGAGTCGTGTAGAGCTGAGGTTGAGGCTGAAGTTGCTGGCTGTAGGTCTGAGGAGGCAACTGTTGAGAGGAGCTAACATTTCTCATATGTAGACTCTGTTTATTTTTTAATAACGGGTCTTAGAAACTTACTCAAGTCTGAAGTCAGCCTGATACTCAACTGAATACACAGTCTACTCGCCACTTGTCTCCCTCTTTAGGGAGTTGAGTGCGTATACGACTAAAAACAAGTCCTTGCTACTCTCGATTGGGAGGGCATGTATAAATCTACCACCTAGTCTATAAGATTATCAATCCGTTTTAAACAAAATTTCGGTTTCTGGATCTCCTGTAAAGTACTTCACAGAAAGTTTACATTATCTTTATTTTTTCTTTATTGTATATCTATCACTACAGTGATTGAATGAACTTATACACAAATCTCTGCAATCCTTGCTACGGGATTTTGATGCAACCTACCAAAACGTCTACTCTATTTGATTAGTTTTTTTAGCTATTACAATATCTAGTTGGAGGAAACTGTTATCTGCTGAGGTAGCGGTAGCTTCTGCTGGTATCAAATCTAAATCGATGCGATACCAAACTAGGTAAGGGGATCTGAGCCGACCGATTCTTTGCGATCCAGTCAGACAAGGCTCTTGCAGTTCGTTGAAAATCGTGGGTGAGAGAGCTACTTAAGAAACATGTACGTAACAACTCGAAATTTATTTATACAATTTGGTCATCCTATCAGCCAGTCCTGGAAGCACTCACGGCGCTACCGGAGCCGGACATCCCTTAGATGGCAGCTGCAATCTTTGCTTGCATTACCAGCACGTACAAGCAAATGCTCGGGGGGTTCAATTTTACTGGTTAGATTATAGAAACAGCATTTAAATTTAGAATAGCCGCTTGGCGATCGCGAACCGTTTTGGCGCTTTGTGTCACTTGCTTGGCGATCGTAAACCGTCTCTACACGACCTTACCTGAATTTGGTAAGCAAGTTAGCCTCCGTTTTTTTTTGCACTGAGCCAGGTATTGCTAGTTTCTCAAGCAATTTCCATCACAGCTCGATTGCCTCGTTTGCAGAATCAAACCGTACTGCCATTGTCGCATTAGCTACATCAGTGCCGTAAGGTTAACCAGTCTGTAAGGGTGGCAAACGTGCAAATGACATAGCGCAAGTCTGCAACCATCTGACTCAAGGTGAGGAGATTGGCATGGCAACTTGCCGATATCTGCATAAGGTTTGAGCTGGGATCGACCGCAGATGGCGGATAGTCATTCGTTGAATGCAAGTTCATGCATATAGAGTCAAATGAAACTATTAGGTAGGCTGGTAGCTGTAAGCATATGCAGACGAGAAAACTAACTATACAAGCTGGTCGTACTGAGAGCCAGTATTGGCTGGATCTGTGGCGTTACCGAGAGCTATTCTACTTCTTGGCTTGGCGAGACATTCTCGTGCGTTACAAGCAAACAGCTATAGGCATTGCTTGGGCTTTAATTCGACCATTTCTCACAATGGTTGTATTTACAGTCGTGTTTGGCAACTTGGCAAAGCTACCTTCAGAAGGCGCACCATACCCAATTTTGGTATTTGCAGCCATGTTACCTTGGCAGTTTTTTGCTAATTCCTTATCTGAGTCCAGTAATAGTTTAATCGTCAATACCAATTTAATTTCTAAAGTTTACTTTCCTCGCTTAATTGTACCCGCCAGTGCAGTGATTGTCAGCTTTGTAGATTTTATGATTTCAGGCATGATTCTACTAGCTTTGATGGCTTGGTACAATTTTATTCCCGATTGGCGCATCTTGACATTACCCTTATTTATTTTAATTGCCTTTGCTGCTGCTGTAGGAGGAGGGCTTTGGTTAGCGGCGCTGAACGTAGAATATCGGGATTTTCGCTATGTCGTGCCATTTATCGTTCAGTTTGGTCTGTATATCTCACCTGTAGGTTTTAGTAGCAAGATCGTCCCGGAACAATGGCGTTTACTCTACTCTTTGAACCCTATGGTAGGAGTGATTGATGGTTTCCGCTGGGCAATTTTAGGCGGTGAATCAAACATTTATCTCCCAGGATTCATTTTGTCAGTGGGAATTGTTATTTTGCTGGTCGCGAGCGGAGTTTGGTATTTCCGTAAAATGGAACGAACTTTCGCTGACATTATTTAAATTGGAATTTGCAATTTGAATTTGGCGATCGCCAAGCCAATATAGGTTGTATTATTAGGAATTGTATTATCAGGAGTTGAGTGCGTGTCCGAGCCGCTTATTCGCATTGAGCAACTGGGAAAGAAATACATCATCAGTCACCAAAGAGAAAAACCCGCTGGTTTCTATCGCTATAAGACTTTAAGAGATGTCATCGGGAATAAGATTCAAAGGTTTTCTAAAACATTTTTGCAACAGAATGGTAAACAAAACTTTCAATCTAATCTTGAAGAATTTTGGGCGCTCAAGGATGTTTCCTTTGAGATTAAGCAAGGCGAAGCAGTTGGAATTATTGGACGCAATGGCGCAGGTAAATCGACACTCTTAAAACTTTTGAGCCGCATTACCGAACCTACCACTGGCAGCATAGAGATCGCCGGACGAGTCGCTAGTTTATTAGAAGTCGGTACTGGCTTTCATCCAGAACTCACTGGAAGAGAAAATATCTATCTGAACGGCTCCATTCTTGGCATGAGTCGAGCTGAAATTAAAAAGAAGTTCGATGAAATTGTTGATTTCGCTGAAGTCGAGAAGTTTTTAGATACCCCAGTCAAGCGCTACTCTTCTGGCATGTACGTGCGTCTTGCCTTTGCAGTAGCAGCTTACTTAGAACCAGATGTTTTGATTGTAGATGAAGTTTTAGCAGTAGGTGACTCAGCCTTTCAAAAGAAGTGTTTGGGAAAAATGAACGACGTGGCTACCAAAGAAGGACGAACAGTTTTGTTTGTCAGCCACAGTATGCAGGCGATCGCGCAATTAACTAAGCGATGCATCTTACTTTCAAAAGGGAACGTTCAATTTGATGGTGCTACTGACACGGCTGTACGGTTATATATTGCCGGACAAAAAATGGCTGACGAGCAACCAGCTTATTACCAAGCTCCTTTAGATAAGACTGGCAACTATCTAGCTTGGGTGAAAGTACATACTTCTGAGGAACAAGGAGTTCACTGCTGGGGAGAAGCAATTTCTTTTGAGTTTGCCTTACAAGTTACTCAACCGCATGAAAGTCTGTGCTTTTCCTTCCAGATAATGAATGAGTTTCAACAACCAGTGTGTATTTTTTGGAATTTCGATCGGCAACTTCCCTTTCGTCGAGAAGCAGGATTGTTTATTCTCCGATGTGAGATCCCCAAATTTAGACTCTATATGGGCTTGTATACTCTAACAACATGGTTTTCAGAGCGACGAGGTAGTAATTTACTAGAAAATGTGAGAAATATTTGTCCGTTTGAAGTCACGATGCACGGGATCGAGCGGGAAGAGTACCCGTGGCAATCGGATGAGTGTGTTTACTTGGAAGATGCGATTTGGCACGCAGTTCCATCAGAAAAAGTTTTGACAGAAAAATTTAATTAATCGAATGGCAGTTTTCAGGTTTAATTATAGTTAAGACTAAAAAAAGATGGCAATAAATCATGATGTAGAACTAGGCGATCGCGTGAGTATTTTTCATCCACAATTAGTCAATCTTTATGGTTGCAAAATTGGTGCTGAAACCAAAATTGGTACTTTTGTAGAAATTCAAAAAAATGCGGTCGTTGGTGCTAGGTGTAAAGTATCATCGCATACTTTTATCTGCGAGGGTGTGGTTATAGAAGACGAAGTATTTATCGGTCATGGAGTTATGTTCACCAACGACCTTTACCCTCGTGCCACCAACGAAGATAGCAGCCTGCAAACCGAAGCTGACTGGTCTGTCATTGAAACCAGAGTAAAGCGTCGTGCTTCTATTGGCAGCAATGCCACTATCCTGCCAGGAGTCACAATTGGAGAAAATGCCATAGTTGGCGCTGGAGCAGTTGTGACTCGCGATGTTCCCGATCGCGCAACTGTAGTGGGAGTCCCCGCGCGGGTAGTCGGCAATATTGCCGATGGAGGCGAATTAATGAATAACGGCTCAAAAGCGAGTGTTTGAAATGACCGAACAATTCAATCTAGATGAATTTCTTATAGCTCAAGCTCAGACTGAGCAGACATTATTTACCACACAAACACCTAATATTCAAAATCTTAGCGACGGAGTTCCTTACGAACTGGGGATGAAATTCCGCAGTACAAGCGTTGGTCAGATAACTGCAATTCGATTTTGGAAAGCTGCAAGCGAGACTGGTAATCATACTGGCAAAATCTGGGCAGCAGGTGGTGGCACTCCATTGGCAACTGTGAGCTTCTCAAATGAGACAGCATCAGGATGGCAGCAGCAAGCTCTCAGCACACCGCTGAACATTCAAGCCAATACAACTTATGTGGTTTCTGTCAACATCAACAGCTTCTATGCTGCTTATAACGATGAATTGGCAAGCTCAATTGTCAACGGCGACCTTAGCTCAGTCGCTGACGGCAGCAACGGAGTTTACAACGTAAGTCCAGGCGCTTTTCCCAGCAGTTCTTATCGCAACACCAACTATTACCGCGATGTAGTCTTCTCCGCTACCCCTGTTTCCACGATTTCTAAAGTCAGCGGTGATAATCAGAGTGGCGGAGTAGGGACAACCCTAGCTAACCCATTAGTCGTTCAAGTGAGAAACCCTGCTGGCAGCCCTCAATCAGGGGTGACTGTCAATTTTGCCGTAAGTGGTGGGGGTGGTTCCGTTTCACCTACCAGCGCCGTCACCAATGCCAACGGACAAGCAAGTACAACATTGACTTTAGGAACGACGGGTGGCGCAGCAAATACAGTTATTGCAACAGCCGATAATATAGGCAGCGTGACTTTTACTGCTTTTACCACCAGAGCCAATCCCACCAACCCCAACCCCATCTACCTAGAAAACCAAAAACCAGGTAATCCCGACTGGAGAATCCCCAACTCTAACTACGATACAAATGGTGAGATCTGTGGCTATGCTGGTGCAACCAGCGTCAATAAGGGCGGATCGCTGCCAATTAAAGTTTCTCTAGGATACAGTGCGCAATTCACTATTGACGTGTATCGCTTAGGTTACTACGAAGGTGCGGGAGCGCGATTAGTCGCTAGCAGTGGTGCGCTGAATGGAACTACGCAGCCTGCTTGTACCTTCGACAGTACGACCCGCCTGATCGAGTGTAACTGGGCAACTTCCTATACGCTGGCAATAGGTAATGATTGGACGAGCGGTTTGTATTTTGCGAAGCTGACCATCTTAGCAACTGGTAAACAGTCACAGATATGGTTCGTTGTCCGCGATGACAGCAGTACTTCTGACATCTTATTCCAGAGTAGCTTTACCACATATTTAGCTTATAGCACTTTTGGCGGTTACAGTTTATACACATATAACAGTATTGGCGGTCAAAAAGCACTGAAGGTTTCTTACGATCGCCCGTTTTCAGCCGCTAGTATCCGTCCCGAAGAAATGCACTCGATATTACGCTGGGAGCGTCATATGGTGCGATGGTTAGAGTCTCAGGGCTATAACGTCTCTTACGTCACGAACATGGACGTTCATGAAAACCCACAGCTATTGCGACAGCACAAAATATTTTTATCCGTCGGTCATGACGAATATTGGTCGCTAGAAGCGAGAAATGCTGTCGAACAAGCCAGGGACGCAGGAGTTAATTTAGCTTTCTTCTCAGCCAACACTTGCTATTGGCGAGTTCGGTTTGAAAATAGCCCCACTGGCGGAAACAACCGCATCATGGCGTGCTATAAGGATGTGACAGATCCCGTCGCACCTACGAACAAGTTCCGCAGCCAACAAAACAATCGACCTGAAAACGCTTTGATCGGTGTCATGTATACAGGCGATAATGGGGGGTTGTATTGGACTTACGATTACAATAACCCTTACTACGGCGGGTATGATTTTGTTGTCACCAATAGTAGCGATCCTTACTACGCCAACACCAACTTGAACAATGGAGACACGCTAAGTGGGTTAGTGGGTTATGAATGGGATGCAGCGATTAATAATGGTGCTGCCCCCAGCAATCTTGTCGTTTTGAGCGAATCAGCAGTTAACCCCAACGGTTCCTTTGATTCCGATCTCCCACCTGGAACTAATATCAATCTTTCCAACGCAGCCCGTTACACTGCTGCCAGTGGCGCTAAGGTATTTGCGACTGGATCGGTTCATTGGATGTTTGGGTTGGATACTGATGGCGCTCGGGTCAACCGCGAAGATATACGCGCTAAGCAAATTGCTGTCAACGTACTAGCAGACTTGGGGGCTAAGCCTCAGTCTCCAGATGTCAACATAATTGTGCCTTAAGAATAACTTCGTATGAACTTGAGATTAAAACGCCGCCGATTCGGTCAGCTAGCGATCGCTAGTGCCGCTACAACCGTACTCTCCAATTTAGCAGCCAAAAAAACAGTTGCCCAAACACAACTCGTCATTTACGGCGTGCGCCTAACCCCTGCCAGCAGCAGCATCACAGAAGACTTAGTTGATGAGAAAGCAGCAAACAAAACTCCTGGAATGATTTTGCAATCCTTAGACCTTACCACAGGTCAAGAATCGTTATCTATTGAAATTGCCGAACAAGCCGTTCAAAATCAACAGGACGCAACTGAAACTGCAAGTAAAGCTTTCATCATCAAAAAGCAGAGCGAACGAATCACTGGTTTTACTGCCTTATCAGATGGGACATTTGTGGTTGCGGCTCTAGCATCGACTCGCAAGGGCGATCTAAATCGCTTCATCGTTTTCAGTCCAGATAGTAAGAAGTCCGCCACAAAAGGCTTGAAAGCCAAAAAAATCAAAAAGAACAATACAATTGAGAGCCTACTCGCCATTCAACAAGACCAACTTCTAGGTATTGTTAGCCTTACCCAAGGTCAACCGCCTTTCGAGCTAGGATTAATTGACTCAAAATCAGGTCAAGTCGATTCTCGCTCCGATCTACCAAATTTACCTCCATTTAATCGGTACAGCAATCTCGCCCAATCCTCGGATGGCAACATTTACGGTACTAGTATCGATCCTGGTGGCAACCCAATTCTGGTGCAGTTCGATCTAACAAATAAGTCTCCGATCACTGGTAGAGGAAGAGTTATCAATTTAGTGGAACTGAGGTTTAACGGTCGTCCTTTATCAAATGACTTGGCATGTCTCGCCTTTTCTCCCTCCAATCAACTATTTGCACTTGCCGATCCCAATCTAGAAGGCAGTAATTCTTTATTTTCTGTCGATCTGCAAACCGGACAGATGCAATTTCTTAGAAAATTTGCCGTTGATAAGATTGCTTTTAGCAAAGTCTAAAAACTATTAGCTAACCGATCGATCGCTATCGTTTTTTTTAGTAATTGAAGTTTTGTAACCTTACTTCTACCGATCTACTCCTATGACAAATACTCGCGATCGCTTAACACAAAATCTCGATTCAAGTACTTCTCCCGAGCAGGGAAATATTTGTACAGGCAAGCAAAATTCGGCAATTCATACAATTAATATTGGTGTCATAGGCTATGGCTATTGGGGTCCCAATTTAGTCCGTACCTTTGCCGATCTCCCAGGAGCAAAGGTCGTAGCTGTGAGCGATTTTAAAATAGAAAGGCTAGCTAAAGTGCAATCGCGTTACCCAGCCGTGAAAGTAACGACAGATAGCCAAGACTTATTTGCAGATCCAAATATCGATGCGATCGCGATCGCGACCCCAGTTTCGACTCATTACGACTTAGCCTTAGCAGCTTTGCAGGCTGGCAAACACGTACTCGTCGAAAAACCAATGACTGTCAGTTCCCAACAAGCCATCAGACTGATTGAGGAGGCTCAACGGCGGAATTTGGTATTGATGGTAGACCACACCTTTGTTTACACGGGCGCAGTCCGTAAGATGCAAGAACTCGTTGCCAGCAAAGCAATAGGCGACGTTTATTACTACGATTCTGTCCGGGTCAACTTGGGGCTGTTCCAGCACGATGTGAATGTGATTTGGGATTTGGCAGTCCACGACCTCTCGATTATGGACTACGTGTTACAAGCTAAGCCAACCGCTGTCTCGGCGACAGGGATGAGTCACATTCCAGGCGAACCAGAAAACATTGCCTACCTAACATTATTTTTCGACAACAGCGCGATCGCCCACATTCACGTAAATTGGCTAGCGCCAGTTAAAGTTCGTCGTACCCTGCTTGGGGGCAGTCAAAAAATGATCTGCTATGACGACTTGGAACCAAGTGAAAAGATTAAGGTATACGACAAAGGAATTACAGTCAATGGCAGTCCTGAGAACGTTTACCAAATGTTAGTGGGCTATCGCACCGGAGATATGTGGTCGCCAAAGTTAGATATGACTGAAGCGTTGCAAACCGAGGCATTACACTTTGTTGATTGCATCCAGCAAGGCAAACGTCCAATTACCGATGGGGAAGCAGGACTGCGGGTCGTCAGAATTCTAGAGGCTGCTACCCAGTCCATCAAGCAGCAAGGTCAATTAGTTGAACTAAGCGGAGTGGAGGTAGCAGTATGATCCCATTCGTAGACTTAAAAGCGCAGTATTTGAGCATTAAAGACGAAATTGATGCTGCTGTTTTTAAAGCTTTAGAAAGCACGCAATTTGTGCTAGGTAGCGAGGTTGTTGCTCTCGAAGAAGAATTCGCTCATTACTGTAATGCCGATTCTGGTATTGCTGTCAATACAGGCACTAGCGCTCTCCACCTAGCATTATTAGCCGCTGGAATTGGTGCGGGTGACGAAGTAATTACCGTGCCTTTTACTTTCGTTGCTACCACAGCCGCCATTTGTTACACCGGTGCTAAACCTGTCTTCGTCGATATCGATCCCGTGTCATACACGATGGACGTAACCCAGATTGAAGCAGCAATCACCGAGCGCACCAAAGCGATCCTACCAGTGCATCTGTACGGTCAACCAGCCGACATGGAACCGATTCTCGACATCGCTCGCCGTCACGGTCTCGTTGTGATTGAAGATGCAGCACAGGCACACAGAGCCGAGTACAAAGGGCAGCGAGTTGGTAGTCTTGGCGACATCGGTTGTTTCAGTTTCTATCCTGGAAAGAACTTAGGGGCGTGTGGTGAAGGTGGTATGGTCGTCACCAGCAATCCCGAATACGAGCGCAAAATGCGGATGCTGCGCGATTGGGGACAAGAACAGAAATACCATCACCTGCTCAAAGGCTATAACTACCGCATGGATGGCATCCAGGGAGCGATCTTGCGGGTGAAGTTACGTCATTTAGACAAATGGACAGAGGCAAGAAGAACACACGCCGCTCAGTATGATAAGTTACTGGCAAGTTCGGAGGTGTCTACTCCTGCTGTCATGCCATACAGTTATCACGTTTACCACGTCTACGCCGTGCGATCGCCCCAACGAGATTGGTTGCAACAGATACTACACAAGCAGGGGATTCAAACAGGCATTCACTATCCGATTCCGGTACACCTACAACCAGCTTACGCCGAATTAGGGTATCAACCTGGGGATTTTCCCCACGCCGAACGAGCAGCGAGGGAAGTTCTTTCTTTACCCATGTATGCCGAACTTGCTCTCAACCAATTAGAAGTTGTAAGTGCTGTAGTACGCGAGAATCTTCCATGTATGAATTGGCAAAAAGTAGGGTAGTTGCAGCTACACACGGCTCCCAAGAGCTGAAACCAGACCCAGAGTTTGAAGTGGGGATGGCAAAACATTTGCGCCATCAGCACAGTAATGACCAATTACTCGAATTGTACAATCGCTTCACGATTGGCGAGGGTGATTTTGACTTGTTAATGCGACGAATTATTTGGCGTACAATGGCACGTCAATTCGGTCATGGCATTCGGATTGGTAGCGGTGTTGGCTTCAAACATTTAGAAACATTTGAGATTGGCGATCGCGTTTTCATTGGTTCGCAAAGTTACATTCAAGGACGCTTCGATGGCAAGTGCGCGATCGGTAACTACGTTTGGATCGGTCCGCAGAGTTACTTTGATGCGCGTGACTTGATAATTGAAGATTATGTGGGATGGGGACCAGGAGCAAAAGTGCTTGGTTCAACTCATACCGCATTCCCCATTGATGTTCCGATTATTCAAACCGACCTGGAAATTAAATCGGTAAAAGTAGAAACAGGAGCTGATATAGGGATGAATGCCGTCATTCTTCCTGGGGTAACGATTGGTAAAGGTAGTATTGTTGGTGCTGGAGCCGTTGTCACCAAAGATGTACCACCATTTGCCGTCGTTGCTGGCGTTCCTGCTCGGTTTTTACGCTGGCGAGAAGGATATGAACCATTACAAAGCAATTAAAGCATATGCAAAATAAACGTGTATTAATTACAGGCGGCGCGGGTTTAGTTGGTTCCCATATTGCCGATTTATTAGTTAAAGAAGAAGTTGCTGAAATTATAGTTTTGGATGATTTTACTCGCGGACAGCGCCAAAACTTAGCTCAAGCGCAAGAACGCGGACATTTAGTCATTGTCGAAGGTGACATCCGCGATCGCCAACTGCTTGCCGATCTGATGCAAGGTGTGGATATCGTCTTCCACCAGGCAGCGATTCGCATTACTCAATGCGCCCAAGAACCGCGCTTGGCGATGGAAGTCCTAGCAAATGGGACTTTCAACGTCTTGGAAGCTGCGGTGAATGCTGGAGTCAAAAAAGTAGTCGCCGCCTCCTCAGCTTCAATCTACGGCATGGCAGAGGAGTTCCCCACCACAGAAGCGCACCATCCCTACAACAACCGCACGATTTACGGTGCAGCCAAGACATTTAACGAAGGGCTGTTACGTAGCTTCCATGACATGTACGGATTGGATTACGTAGCCTTGCGTTACTTCAACGTCTATGGTCCCCGGATGGATATTTATGGCGTTTACACCGAAGTGCTGATCCGCTGGATGGAACGCATTAGCGCAGGTCAACCGCCACTGATTTTTGGTGATGGCAAGCAGACAATGGATTTTGTCTACATCGAAGATATCGCCAGGGCAAATATTTTAGCTGCTAAAGCCGATGTGACGGACGAAGTCTTTAACATTGCTAGCGGTGTAGAAAGCAGTTTGAACGATCTTGCCTACAGTTTGGCTAGAGTGATGGGGTCAGATTTACAGCCAGAGTATGGTGCAGAACGCAAAGTCAACCCCGTACAGCGCCGACTAGCAGATGTCAGCAAAGCTAGAGATTTATTGGGTTTTGAGGCGCAAGTCTCTCTAGAAGAGGGGTTATGTCAGCTTGTCAAATGGTGGCGCGAACAAAAGCTGGCAAAGGAAACAAGCAATGTCTGAGCAGATGCAGAATATTCCAATTGCCAAACCTTGGATGGGTGAAGCCGAGGCAGATGCCGCTAAGCAAGCGATTATGTCCGGTTGGGTAACGCAAGGACCCGAAGTCGCCGCTTTCGAGCAGGAATTTGCAACTTATGTAGGGGCAAAGTCTGCTTGTGCGGTTTCTAATTGCACCACGGCATTGCATCTAGCTCTGTTAGCCGTAGGCGTGCAGCCTGGGGATGAGGTAATTACCGTCAGTCATTCTTATATTGCCACTGCGAATAGCATTCGCTATTGCGGCGCGATCCCCGTATTTGTCGATATCGAGCCGCACACTTACAACATTAATCCCACTTTAATCGAAGCAGTCGTGAGCGATCGCACCCGCGCGATTCTGGTCGTCCACCAAATGGGAATGCCTTGCGACCTCAAAGCGATTGTGGAGGTTGCGCGGCGCTACAATTTGCCAGTTATTGAAGATGCAGCCTGCGCCATTGGTAGTGAAATTCTCTGGGAAGGACAGTGGGAAAAAATCGGCAAACCCCACGGCGATATTGCCTGTTTTTCCTTCCATCCCCGCAAGGTAATTACGACTGGTGATGGTGGAATGCTAACCACCAGCAATCCTGAATGGGACAAACAGTTTCGTCTGTGGCGACAACACGGCATGAGCGTCCCCGATACTGTCCGCCACGGCGCGAAACAAGTGATTTTCGAGACTTACCCGATGTTGGGCTACAACTACCGGATGACCGACATTCAAGCGGCAGTAGGACGGGAACAGCTCAAACGCTTGCCGGAGATTGTCGCACGTCGCCGCTACCTAGCACAGCGATACCACGAACAGCTCTCAGACGTGCCTGGATTAAAATTACCCACCGAGCCAAATTGGGCAAAAAGTAACTGGCAGAGCTATTGCGTCCGCTTACCCCAGCAGTGCGACCAGGTGCAAGTCATGCAAGCGATGTTGGATGCGGGAATTTCCACGCGACGGGGGATTATGTGCGCTCACCGCGAAGCGGCATATCAAATTGAGGCTTGGTCTTGTGGAAGCGATCGCCTCATCGAAAGCGAAGAAGCTACCGATCGCGCCATCATATTACCACTTTTCCACCAAATGACGGAGTCGGAACAAGAGCGGGCGATCGCGGTTTTGAAAACTGTTTGTCTTTAAGTGTTGTGCTGAGTGCAATCTAGCAGGAGCAGATCGAGAGAAAGTATATGGAAACACTAGCTAACAAAACACTCAGCCTTTGGCAAGCAGAAGGTCGCCAGCTCATCCCACAAAACTTTGCGACATTTCGCAGCCTGATCTCGCAAGCAAAAGACTTAGCGCAGCAAGGCAACTACGAAGCAGCAGCGGTGTACGGGCAGATTGCAGCTAACTACGCTCAGTTGAACCATTGTGGTTTTTTCGTCAGCTCCGAACTAGAGCAGCTCCTTCTTACCATTGGACGCAAGGCAATCCCAATCGCTTTCGCTCCTCAAAAGGAGACTGCATTGCCCAAAACGGTGAAGCACGTACTTCACGTATCTACCCATCTTTCTGATATCGGCGGTATACCTAGACTCTTGCGGCGCTGGATTCAACAGGATACCGAGCGATCGCACTCAGTTGCTTTAACAAGGCAAGCACTGAACGAAATTCCTCAAACCCTGAAAGATGCTGTAGCCAATAGCCAGGGCAGGATTTACGTATTAAACGACCGTAATGGCGGAATTATCTCGCGTGCCAAGAGGCTACGCGAATGTGCCGCAACAGCAGATATCGTCGTGCTACATACCTGGGAGTACGATGTTGTACCAACAATTGCATTTGCTAATAAAGCACAATCTCCCGCAATTGTCTATACAAATCACGGCGACCATTGGTTTTGGGTAGGAGCTGCTGTCAGTGACGCGATCGCGAATCTCCGCGAGTCGGGAATGCATTTATCTCAACAGCGCCGAGGGATTGAGGCAAAGCGTAACCTGCTGCTTGCGACGATTTTAGAACCAGCTTGTAGAAAACTGTCGCGATCGCAAGCCAAGCAACAACTTGGAATTGACGAAAACAGTATCATGCTGCTCTCCATTGCCAGAGCAGTTAAATATAAAACGGTTGATGGCGTTAGTTTTGCTGATGCTCACGTTGAATTACTAAAGCGATACGATCGAGCGATCTTGGTTGCGATCGGTCCAGGTCATAGCGACGAAGATTGGTCGGCAGCGATCCAGCAAACCCAGGGAAGAATTCAAGTCTTGGGAGAAACTAAAGATACCGCTGTATTTTATCAAGCTGCCGACATCTATGTTGACTCATTTCCTTTCGTTTCCATTACATCCATACTAGAAGCTGGCAGCTACGGCGTACCCTCGGTGAGTCGCTACCCATACTCTTCCGATCTATGCGGCGTTCTTGGCTCTGATATGCCTGGTTTGACTGGTAATTTGATTCGAGTGCGGGATCTAGAAGAGTATACAGCAGTTTTGTCCCGCTTAGTTGAAGATGAAGAGTTTCGTCTATCGCTTGGGGAAGCCACCAGAAATAAAATAGCCGCAACTCATTGGGGTAGTCATTGGCAGAATGCTTTAAACGAGCTTTATTCTTATGTTGTAGCTCTACCTAAAAAAACTGCGACCTTAGATTTAGTGGATGAGATGTCTTTAGGTGAGCCAGATATCTTCTTACCAAGCGTCAATCAAACCGATATAAAAACAGTTATGCATTGGCATATGCCGCTAATGCCATTCAAACAACGGCTACAGTTGTGGCTCAACTTGGTCAAAAAATACGGTTTTCGTAATAATCATCTGAATTTTTTACTCCCAGAAAAATTGCGATCGCGCTATTACTTGTTGCGTCGAAACTACTCGCACTGGCATTTTTTACGAAGACGTTAATCAAATTTTTATCTTTACAAATTATATGCTTAAAAACTTACCACCAATTTATTTTTATATTCCTCCCAGCAAATTACCTGCTGGCAACTTACCACAAAACGCTCAGTCTTTCTGGCAGTGGCTATCTTTTCACCGTTCGATATCTCCGATGGCAGGTGGCGGTTGCATTTGGACGCTGCAAACCTATCTTTATCTCAACGATCGTGGATTTCCTTGCCAATTAGTACAAACAATGCCTGATGAAGGAATTGTTTTATCTCATCGTGATTTTTTGGATGATTCTCTACAGCCAAGTCCAAAATTACTGATTGTTTGCTTAAGAGCAGATGTGGATCGACATCCTTACGCACAACTGCATGTCGTACAAAATCCGTACCAAGCAATACCCAGAAGATTTTTGACACTTTGGGAAAGTTACTTTATTCCTCACTGGACGCAATCTTCTCTGATTCCTCGCGATCCTCAGCGTGGGGATACTTTTGAAAATGTTGCGTTTATTGGAAATGAAACAAATTTAGTTTCTGAATTTCGCGGTCAGTTTTGGCACGAGCAACTAGACGCTTTAGGCTTGCGGTTTCAGAAGAAACTCCTTCACGATTCCTGGCATGACTACAGCGATATTGATGTCGTCTTGGCTGTCAGAGAATTTGGTCGTAAAAATTATTTTAGAGGCAAGCCTGCATCAAAATTATATAATGCATGGCACGCTGGCGTGCCAGCAATCTTAGGATATGAATCTGCCTTTCGAGCTGAGCGCAAAAGCGATCTCGATTATCTAGAAGCAACTTCTTTAACAGAGGTGATTTCATCGCTCAAGCGCCTTCGAGATAACAAGGAAATGCGTCGCGCTATGGTTGAAAACGGGTGGATACGGGCTAAAGAAACACAATCGGAGCAAATGGTGGCAAAATGGCAAACTTTTTTGATCGATAGTGCAATTCCAGCCTATAAAAATTGGTGTTCGATGTCGCCTTGGCAACAGCAAGTCTTTTTTAATACACGTCGTTCTTTCCTTTCATTCCGTCCGAGTTACTACTTTCTAAAGTCACAGGTATTCAACTTTGTAGAAAAAACTGTTCGCGGGAAAAGTAGCTTAACGATCTCAGGTCGCAGACAGTAATTTTTACTTGAGTTTTGTATTTGTAAAATAACAAAAATACAAAAATATTACTTTTTAAAGTCTAAAGATTATACAAAACATGAAGATAGCATACACAACCACTTATAATGCTCGCTCTTTAGGTACGCAAGGCTGTAATGAATGGTCGGGAACAGGTTATTACATAGCTCAGTCACTCAAGCACCAGGTCGCCAGCGACATAGAGTATATTGGTTCTCTAAAAAATCAATTGACGTTGAAAGCTAGGCTAAAATTGAAGCGGCACTATCACGAGCTTTTTCACAAAACTTATATCAAAACTACGGAACCAATACTTCTTAAGAATTACGCCAATCAGGTTGCTAAAAAACTAGCTCAAAGTGATGCAAATATTATATTTAGTGCCACGGTAGATCCGATCGCATATCTTGAATGCCAACAGCCAATTATTTTCTGGGCAGATGCAACTTTTGCTAACTTAATAGATTTTTATCCCCAATATAGCAATCTATGTCAAGAGTCAATTAGCAACGGACATTTAATGGAAAAAACTGCTCTCCAGAAATCTAAACTAGCAATTTATTCATCTGAATGGGCAGCTCAAACCGCTATTGAATATTATCAAGCCGATCCAGCAAAAGTACAAGTTGTGCCTTTTGGAGCAAATATTGAAAGTAGTAAAACTCTTTACGAAGTTAAAGATTTAATTGAACTCAGACCCTTAAATCCATGTAAATTGCTATTTATTGGAGTTGATTGGTTCCGTAAGGGGGGAGATATTGCCCTTAAGGTTGCTCAGGAGTTAAATAACTTAGGTTTGAGTACAGAGCTAACAGTTATTGGCTCTCAACCTATTGTAGAAGGTTCTCTACCTAGTTTTGTTAAATCTTTGGGGTTTATTAGTAAATCTAGTCGCGAAGGTCAAGAGAAAATCCATCAACTTATTGGCGAATCTCACTTTCTAATTTTGCCCTCACTGGCAGATTGTTCGCCCATTGTTTTATGCGAAGCGAATTCACTAGGCGTACCTTGTCTGTCCACTAAAGTTGGTGGAATTCCGACAATTATTAGAACAGGTTTAAATGGTGCAACGTTTGACAAAGAAGCCGATATTTCGGAGTACTGTAAATATGTAATTCATCTATTTACTAACTATAACGAATACAAAGATTTGGCACTTTCTGCTTTTAATGAATATCAGACGCGACTTAACTGGAAGGTGGCTGGGCGAACCGTGAAAAAATTACTGGTGGACAACCTAAATTAGAACTGGAGATTTCAGGGGCTAATATGTTTACTTTTAAGAGTTATTTTTATGAAAAATAAACCATCAGTTAGCATCATCATCAATAACTATAACTACGATCGCTTCTTAGCAGAAGCAATTGATAGTGCCTTAAGCCAAACTTATCCTCATACTGAAGTCATTGTTGTCGATGACGGATCTATAGATAATTCTCGCAATATTATTGCTAGTTACGGCGAGCGTATCATTCCTATTCTGCAAGAAAATGGCAAACAAGCAGCCGCTTTTAATAGTGGATTTGCTATGAGTCAAGGCGAAATTATTATCTTCTTAGACTCTGACGATTATCTTTTGCCTTATACTGTCGAACGCATAGTTTCTATTTGGAAACCACATTTAGCTAAAGTACATTACCGCTTAAATGTAGTTGATACCTTTAGTCAATTTTTAGGATACTCCTGTCCGCAAGGCGCATTATTATCGACTGGCGAGGTATGGCGCAGATTACTAGAAGTTGGTGGTTATGATAGCACGCCTACTAGTGGCAACGCACTCAGTCGCAAAGCACTAGAACAAGTCTTCCCGATTCCCGATGAATATAAGCTAACTGCTGATGATTACTTATCAATTTCAATTCCTTTTTATGGAGAAGTAGCAGCGATTGAAGAACCTTTAGGTGTGTACCGAATTCATAATAGCAATCAGTGGGCTTTAGCTACAGTAACAGGCGATCGCTTTCATAGATTTGTCCGACACGACTTACAAAACTATTCCCTGCTATTACAAAAAGCAAACGAATTAGGATATAAATTACCAAAAGATTTAGAACAACGAGCCATCGGACGGTTATGGTCGCGGATTATTTCCTTACGGTTAGATCCTCAAAATCATCCGATTCCCTTAGATCGACCTCTCTCACTCGTCTATCAGGGAATTCGTTCGCTTTGGAAATACTCGCACTTTAATTGGCAAAAACGATCGATCTACAGTCTCTGGTTTATTTGGGTGGGATTTATGCCTTTAGCTTTAGCAAAACCAGCGATTACTTGGTTATACGCGCCGCATTTTCGCCCCAAAGCGATCGCTTGGATAATTACAAAAATTCAGGCGCAGGCAAATCGGTCGAAGTTATTTAGTAGTAAAGCATAACTATTTATACATAATAAATATTATGAAAACAGTAGATTCTATTCATAGCAAAAAAACAAAATTTAAAACTAACTCTTGTCTGCGAGTTCTTTTTGTCAGCCACGCTTATGTAGTAGGTGTAAATCAGGGAAAACTTCAGGCGATCGCAGAAATTGATGGAATTGAAGTCGGTTTATTGGCTCCTAATAACTGGAAGGCATTGGAATGGAATCGCCGACTTGAACTAGAAAAACCGTACTCAAAAATTCAAGTTTACAGCGCACCCGTGTTGTTTGCTGGTCGTGGCGGCGCTCATATTTACGCACCTTGGCGAGTTTGGCAAGTGCTGAACGATTTTCAACCCGACATAGTACAAGTCGAAGAAGAAGTTTTCTCAATGTGTGCGTTTGAGCTAGCAATTTGGACGCGAATAACAGGCAAGCAATTAGTTGTATTTGGGTGGGAAAATATGGATCGCAACCTACCCAGATTTCGCCGTTGGGTGCGTCAATTTGTACTGAATTCAGCCAGCGCCATTATTGCAGGGAATCATGAAGGAGCCGATTTATTGCGTCATTGGGGATATACAAGAAAGATCGCAATCATACCTCAGATGGGAGTAGACACGAATTTATTCGCGCCGCGATTATCCCAAGGCGATCGCCAAGAGTTTCATATCGGTTTTTTAGGACGATTTGTTGCGGGAAAAGGAATAGACATCTTATTTACTGCTGTTAGTCAACTGCGACAACGGGGTTTCAATTGTCGCGTCATCCTCTGCGGTTCTGGTACGAGTGAAGCAGATTTGCGTCAGGAAGCAGAAAAACAGCAGATTGCTGACTTGGTAATTTGGGAAAAAGCAGTACGACACGAAGCAGCACCGATCGCAATTGCACAATTTGACGTACTCGTACTTCCCTCACGCACGACTCCCACCTGGAAAGAACAGTTCGGTCATGTATTAATTGAAGCAATGGCAATGGGTGTACCTGTTATCGGCTCTACCAGTGGCGAGATTCCTCACGCGATCGGACGATCTGACTTAGTATTTCCAGAAGAAGACGCAGATCGATTAGCAGCAATTTTAGAGCGGCTAATTTGCGACCCAAATTGGCGACAAGAAGTAAAAAATTACTGTTTGAACAGAGTGCAACAGCACTACTCGCACGAACGAATTGCAGCGCGATCGCTTCAACTATGGCAAACATTGAGGGAATGGGGAGTAAGGAATAGGGAGTGGGGAGAGATCGTCGATAACTGATAACTGATAACTGATAAGGGGTTTAAAAATGCGCGTTGCGATCGCACGAACAATGGCTGAATTTAGCATTGATGTCCATACCAACGGTTTAATTTCAGGACTCAAAGCTGTCCGTCCCGATTGGGAAATTATTGAATTAGCACCGCGTTCTTTCGATCGCAATAATTCTTCCTGGTTGCTGAGAGTGCAGAAATATTACGAACGTTTCTGGCGCTATCCTCGTAGAGTTAAACAGCAAACAGCCGATATTTTTCATATTATCGAACCTTGTGATGCTCATCTCGTCTATTGGTTAAAGCAGACTGGTCAACCTGCGATCGTTACTTGTCACGACCTGATTAACTTTTTCTACCGCGATAATCTTAAAGGTTCGGTACAATTACCGCTAGTTAGTAGAAATGCTTGGATCTATGCAGTTAAAGGCATGAAATATGCCGATCGCATCATTGCTGTTTCTAGTGCAACCGCTAAAGATACAACTCAAATATTAAATATTGAGCCAGCGCGTATTAGTGTCATTCCTAACGCTGTTGAAGCCATATTTAGACCTCTGCCTAAAGTAGAAGTTGAGTCATTTCGCGCTCGACAGGGAATTGGCAAGGAAACATTTTGTCTTTTAAATGTTGGTGTAAATCATCCTCGTAAAAATATTTCTAAGATTTTACAAGCAGTAGCGTTTTTAGTTGAAAAAGGATTGCCAATACAATTTTGGAAAGTAGGGTCGGATTTTAACACCGAGCAAAAAGAGTTTATCCAAAGTCATAACTTAACTAAATGGATTAAATATTTTGGAAAACCGGATAAATCGACCTTAATACAGTTATATAATGCTGCTAATGTTCTAATTGCTCCTTCATTACACGAAGGGTTTGGGATCACTATTTTAGAAGCAATGGCTTGCGGTACTCCTGTCATTACTTCTAATGTCTCTGCTATGCCTGAAGTTGTTGGTGATGCTGGGATTTTAGTTAACCCAAACAATCCGATGGAAATTGCAGACGCAGTAATTTGTTTGCAAAAAGATCCAACGTACTACCAAGACCTTGTAAACAAAAGTTTGCATAGAGTTAAGTCATTTACTTGGGAGAAAACAGCAGAGCAAGTAGCTAAGGTTTATGAAGAATTACTAAGTAGCAGGTCGTCCAGTAATCGGATTGTTTCTAGTAATTACTTAAAAATTACAACGGGGAGGAAGTAGTAAAATGATTGCAATGTCTACAAAAGATTTAGTTAGAAGAACATTACCCCCTTCGGCTGTTATTCACTTAATGGCTGCGATGCACTACCGTAAGGGTGAGCCTGAGTTAAAAATACTTAAATCGCTTGTCGATCGCCAGAAAAATAGTATTGACATTGGGGCAAACAAAGGAATTTATACTTATTTTCTAGCTCGGCTTTCGCGCCATGTCTTTGCTTACGAACCCAATCCAGAACTAGCAGAATTTATTCATAAATCGGGTCGTTCCAATGTGAGCGTCTACGCGATCGCTCTTTCCAATCGGTCGGGACAAGCAAATCTATCAATCCCACTTGTCGATAACTTTTTATACGACCAACTTGGAAGCTTAGAAGAAAAAGCTGTTCCTCAAGGTAGTAAAACATATCAAGTTCCATTAAAAACACTTGACGAGCAAGGTCATCCAAACGTCGGTTTTATCAAAATTGACGTAGAAGGGCATGAAGCAGCTACAATTGATGGAGCCAAAAATTTATTGATAACTCAACGCCCAAATCTTCTAGTTGAAATCGAACAAAAACATCATCCAGATCGCGATATTTCTGAGATATTTGCGAAAATTCTAGCTTTAGGTTACAAAGGTTTCTTCTTGCTAGATGGAGAGCTTAAGAGTTTAGATAACTTTTCTCTCAAAAAACACCAAAACATCGAAAATTATGCCGGGTTATCCTCACTAGGAAAAACCTATATCTGCAACTTTATTTTCCAGCCTTCCCAAAGTTAGTTAACGAAAAATTTTATAACCTTACTCCCGCACCCGACCATGAAAATATTAATATCTGCATACTCCTGCGAACCAGGTATGGGTTCAGAGCCTGGTATCGGTTGGAATATCGTTCGCGAGGCTGCCAAATATCACGAAGTTTGGGTACTCACTCGACCTGATGAAAGCCAGAATGAGATTGAGGCAGAACTAGCACGCAACCCCATCCCCAATCTTCACTTTATTTATTTCACTCTTCCCTTTTGGTACGATAGCCGTCGATGGGGACACTCTGGCGGAATGCAATTGCATTATTACTTATGGCAAATTCAAGCATATTTTGTGGCTCGTCGCCTACATCAGAAAATTGGCTTTGACCTGACGCACCATGTGACTTTTATGAAGTATTGCAATCCTTGCTTTCTATCTTTGCTACCATCCCCCTTCATCTGGGGACCAGTAGGAGGTGGAGAGTCTGCGCCAAATACCTTCTGGGAAGATTTTAGTTGGAAAGCCAAAATTTACGAAATTACCCGCAGCTTAATTCGCAAGTTGGGAGAGATAGATCCCTTCGTACATCTGACTACCAAAAAGAGTACTGTAGTTAGAGCAACAACTAAAGATACAGCCGAGCGGCTGTATAAAATAGGCGCAAAGCAGGTACAAATCTTGCCAGGGTTCGGATTACCTGAAGAAGATATGGCGCTTCTGACTCAATATGAAATACCTGACGAGACACCAGTAAGGTTTATCAGTATCGGTAGGCTTTTACACTGGAAAGGCTTTCATCTGGGACTGCGTGCCTTTGCTCAAGCAAATTTACCCAATACAGAGTACTGGATTGTTGGAGAAGGACCGGAATGCGATCGCCTGCAAATTCTAGCACGAGATTTGGGTATCGATCGCAAAGTAAAATTCTGGGGTAAATTACCGCGTGAAAAAGCTTTAGACCTCTTAAGAGATTGCCACGTATTAGTTCATCCCAGTTTGCATGATTCTGGAGGATGGGTATGTATGGAAGCAATGGCAGCAGGTCGTCCCGTTCTCTGTTTGGATTTAGGAGGTCCAGCAATTCAAGTTACAAATGAAACTGGTTTTAAGGTTCCAGCTCTCGAACCATATCAAGCTGTACGCGACCTCGCAGCAAGTATGATTCACTTAGTTAAAGATCCAGAACTGAGAATTAGTATGGGTCTTGCTGCACGGAACCGAGTCAGTCAAAACTATAGCTGGAACGCTGTCGGCGAAGATTTGAACAAGCTTTATGCAGAAGTCAAGCGTCAGAAGCCAGGAGCCAGAATGACTAAATAGCTCCTAAAATCCTATGTCTCTTAGAGTCACGTCTGATACATGGCAATACATATTTAAGGGAGCATCTCGATATGCATATTCTCATTGCTGCTTTACACAGACCTTCCAAACCAACTGGTGTTTGCAGACACGCCGCAAATTTAGCTCAATGCTTAGCTGATACAAAAGAGGTCACTAAAGTAACTTTGATAGTAGGAGCATGGCAAAAGCATTATTTTAAAACTTTTTTTAACTCCAAAAAAATTAATTTGATCGAAATAGATATTGAGAATAGTGCGTTGGCAAGAAATATGTGGTTTTTATTTGGTTTGCCAAAATTGGCTAACCGTCTCTTGCCTGACTTAGTTTATATGTCATTTCCTTTCCCCTTTGTAAGAACGCTGTTCTCATCTCCTGTGATTTCTACGATTCACGATCTATATCCCTATGAAAAACCTGAAGTTTTTGGATATCCAAATGCAATTTTTAACCGTTTATTTCTGAAGCAATGTATAACAAATAGCGACGGTCTAGTTTGCGTATCTAAATCTACTGCAAACAGCCTGAAATTATATTTTCCAAATCTTCATCTACGCAAACTAGTAACTGTTATTTATAACTACGTGAGTTTGGAAGGCTTAAAATCTAATTCGTCAATTCACTTACCAATTAGCGATCGCGATTCTTTTCTATTGAGTATTGCGCAACATCGAAGCAATAAAAATATCAACCTAGCAATTCAAGCTTTTTGGTTGTTAATTAAAAACAAGTATTTAAAAAATACGACTAAACTAGTCATTGTGGGCAACAATGGACCTGAAACTGAAAAAATTCAGCAGTTAATTAATCGACTCTCCCTTCAAGAACTGGTATTACTGCTTGATTCTATCGAAGATAATGAATTATGTTGGCTGTATCAAAATTGTGAAATGTTTATTGCCCCTTCGTCGCAAGAAGGTTTTTGTTTGCCTCT
Organism: Chroococcidiopsis cubana SAG 39.79; assembly: GCF_003991895.1. NCBI lineage: Bacteria > Bacillati > Cyanobacteriota > Cyanophyceae > Chroococcidiopsidales > Chroococcidiopsidaceae > Chroococcidiopsis > Chroococcidiopsis cubana. The sequence continues at coordinate 52,066 of NZ_RSCK01000021.1, read as the reverse complement.
AGCAGAAGCTATGCATTTTTCTTGTAAAATAGTTTGCTCTGACATTCCAATATTTAGAGAGATTGGTTCCTTTAACTGTACTTACTTTGACTTGCAAGGAGATCCAGTAAAAAATCTTTCTCAAGCAATGATTAATGCTTTAGAAAAACCTCTCAGTCAAACTGCAAAAGATTTGCGTTTTTCTAAATCAGATGTAGCCGCTCGTTATCTGAAATTTTATGCTGCGATCGCTAGAAAGAGTCCATTACGTGTTGGTATTTTGCAACGAGTGCAAACTAGTTTTGATAAAATCAGTACCGATAACCAAAATCAATCTACATCGAAAGTTAAAAAGTTTAACCAATAAGATAGGTGAACGTAGATATTTATCGTAAAAAAAGGCAGAAGGTAGAAACAAAATAAATTTGCTCTTTAATTATGTCCGAATACTTAACTCCTAACATTTAGCGGAGGGAACTGAATAGATGCAACCCTTACCTCAAAAAATGGATTTAGCGATCGGCACTAGAACTATAGCAAAAAAGAAGTATATTATTAAGAGTTCAACTCTGATATTTTTTGCCTTTGCTACTGCTTTTTATTCTCGAATTTTTTGTACGATAACTCGCGCTCCTTCATTTCTCAATTTTTTTCATTTTTTGACAGTTGGGTTTGCGCTTGCAGTGGTGCTAGTCACTAACCGCAGTAAAGATCGTAAACAAATTGCGATCGCCAGTTTGCTTTCATCTGCTATTCTGGTTCTGCTGGGAGCTATGCTTGTCAGCGCGCTTGTCAACAACGCAGGTTTTATCAATGTAGTTTTTAACTTTTTAATTCTGGCTGAGCCATATCTATTCCTACTAGCAATAGTTTGTATTCCCCTATCATCTGCCAGCATTAAAAAAATTAGAAATTGGACGTTAATTTCAGCTTTGATTAACTTTTTGTTAGCTGAAATTCAGAAACCTTTATTAAGTGCTGGCTTACTATTTGCAGCAAATGGAATGGATGAAACGGATGGCGTTCAAGGAGTTTTCTTTGCAACAGGAGCAGGCGGTTATGTCTCCACTGCCGTTTCCGTAAGTGCTGCTTTATATTTCTTGCTTTTTTTTAAAACAGCTCCCCTCTGGCTACGAATACTTAGCTTAATTGGTGCAGTTCATCAGATATTGATTGCAGATACAAAACAGGTAATTTTAACTTCAGCATTAGCTTGGATGTTGTTAGGTTTAAGCCAAACTCGAAATATTAAAAAGTTTTTAATGTATGCAACCTGTATCGTTCTCGCGATCGCCGCTTTTATCTGGGCTGCATATAATCTAGAAGCTTTTGAGGTTTACAAATATTGGTTTTCTAGATCCGATATATATGAGAATTCTGAGACTGGCGGACTTGCCGTTAAAATGCAAGGAATTCATATGGTACTTGCCCACTGGCGATCGCCCTTAAATTGGTTATTTGGGCTTGGACCAGGGCATACGCTTGGCAGATTAGGAGGATGGTCAATTCGAGAATATTGGCACTTATTAAGCCCGCTAGGAGCTTCCAATCCTCCTCTATATGACGACATCTGGAAGTTTATCAATGGGAATTGGATTGCTTTGACAACAACCTTGTATGTTCCTTTATTCAGTTGGGCAGGAATTTGGGGAGATTTAGGTTGGTTTGGGCTAGGAACTTATTTGTATCTTGGCTTCATTGTATGGCGCAATCTTTGCTTAGATGATTTCAGTAGGTTTCTCGTACTTACTGTAGTAGTTTACGGTTTTTTTCTGACTCAAATGGAGGAACCAGGTTTTATGCTCACTATTGCTCTTTTAATCGGTCTACGATGGCATGAAAACAGAAAAATAGCGTTAAAAATTGAATAAAAAAACAACTATTTTATCAAAGTTTTGACGCTAATACTCGCTTATTTCTACTAACGTTAAAGCTTGTCCAAGGTCTTACAAACAACATACATCAAACAAATTTACAAGGTTTAAAGATCGTGACAAAAAATAATTCTCAGAAATCGAATCTTATGGATCGAGTCAAAGCCCACAATTCACAAACTAGAAAATATCGCCATACAAGCTGGATGAGAAAGTTGGCAATTTTTTTGACAATGGGTTTCCCAGATCAAAAATACTTAGGAGCTTTTTACATACCCCTACTATTTCAATTAGTTCCACAAAAATACCGGAGAAATCTAGCTTTAAATTTAATTGCGATTAGTCCTCATTATTTTGGACAGCATAGAAAAAGCATTCAAAACATATCTCGTCAAAATTTTTTAGAAACCGAACACAAAAGGATGGTTAACGATAGACAGTCTATGGTTGAAAGGGCTGTGAAACCATACATAAACCAGGAAATGACCGTACTAGATCATGGCTGTGGACCTGGATACCTGGCTCAAGCAGCTGCACAATATTGCCGTAGAGTTATAGCCGTAGATATTTCCGCAGGCGTTATCGCTTGTGCCAAAGAAATTAACTCTCAACCGAACATTACATATTTGACTGAAAATAAGAGCGATCGCTTATCTCAAGTTGGTGACTCTAGTATAGACTTTATCTACTCTTTTGCTGTCATGCTACACGTTACCGATGACGTATGCGAACAACTCTTAAAAGAGTTTTTTAGAGTTCTAAAACCTCAAGGAAGAGTCATTTGCGAATTTCGTTTAGAATCGCCAGAAAATAAGAACTTAGCGATCGAAGGGAGCGGAAAGAAAAAATCTCTCTTTCAAAGAGTACTAGATAAGTATACTCTTCGCGTAGTCAATCGACCTTTGGAAAAAATTGAACGATTTATGCAAAACTCGGGTTTTGAAATCGTCTCATTTAGCGAAAATCCTGGTTACAGCAACGGTTACTACACGTTCGTATTAAAATCAACTCAATTCGCTAAAGTTTCTGACATCACCGTTTCAGTCTAGAGCCAGCTTTCCAAATTTTAGCGCCCCGTTCGTATGCCCCGATATCGGGGGCGCTACCCACAAACCCATCTGTCACCCCAGTAATTGTCATGCCTGCATCGATCGCGGGCGAACCAGATTGTAAGGTAAAATCTGGGATAGATTTTGAATCTGTTGTAGTAGCTTTGGTGAACTTTGGATCGGTTGACTGAAATAAATTGTGAGACTGCTGGCTGGCAGTTATACTCGTCGAACTCCGCAAAATATTGTTGCGCGCTTCAACAGTTTTATCTGTATATATTGAACCGAGAAACGTATTGTTAAAAATCCGATTGTATCCGCGTGGACTACCTGCGACTAGATAAAAGCTATCTTTGCCCCCTGTAATATTCCATACAACATTGTGATGAATCGTACTGTTGTAGCTTTCAATATCTAAATAGATGCCTCGCGTGCCCCAAAACGGACTGAATGCTTGAGTATCTCGAATCCAATTGTGGTGAATAGCTCCGCCTGCAAGATTGACATAGCAACAGATATAGATTGCCCCTAAGTCGGTACTCAACATGCCAAAGCGAGAAATATCGTTGTAAGCAATATCGATTTTGTTACCATCGAAACCTGCGGTATGCCAATCAAAACTGATGGCATCGCGTCCAGCTGCTTCGATTGTATTGTAAGTAATCCGGTGACCAGTACCGTTGATGCGGACTGGGGCGGCGTAAGATGCCATATAATTGCTGTTAGCAATAATATTATTTGTCACTCTATGTCCAGTACCTTCTAACAATACGCCATTGCCAGAACTCCATTCTACAACTGAGTTTTTCAGCGTATGCTTGCTACCCCGTAACTGTATACCAGTGTCGTGTGCGTGAGATGCAACGATTAAACCATCATCAGAATTAGGTGCTTGCTCGGACTTCGGCAATGGTGGTAGGGTCATGTGGTGCGATACGTACTTAGCACGGATGCCATCAATCACGACACCTTGACTCGCATTGCTGGTGGTCACTGTACTGGCAAAAAGCTTCAAATTACGTAGTACGATATAAGAGCGATCGCCCAGATCGAAAGCAAAGTTACGCTGCTTTACCTCTACTGAGTTAGGACTCGTACCACCAAGAGTCCAAAGATAGAGGGCGCGATCGCTACCATCATAAAACCATTCGCCTTCACTATCGAGCAACCCCAACTTGCCAACTAGATAGAACCAATATCCACCTCGATCCCAAGGGGCAGTCATTTGTGCTGTCAGCTTTCCCGCCGTACCACCCGTTATCGTCCCGGTGCGAGTGACATACCAATCATTCGTCCATACTGTAGCACCAGCCCAACCCTCTGCTAAATTGGGAATTTCAGCGTTTTCTACGATCGCCGCATTACCACCCTGGCTTCTGACACCACCACCCGCCAGTTTCGGACGCAACGGATCTCTTCCCGTGTTGGGCCACCGCGCTTCTGGCATCATCTCGCCATTGACAAACACTTGATTGGCAAAAAAGCCCGTATCGTTATATCTATTTGTGGGTAAAGACGCATTCGCACGGAAAATAGAACCGCGAAACACCTGCCATCCCTCAACCGGATTCGCACCGGAGATCGTTACGTCCTCTTTGTTGTACGCTGCAAATGTTATCGGTGTAGTCGATGATGTCCCTGAATTTGCGGGGCGAATTGTTTCGCGATAAATTCCAGCTCTTAATAAGCAGGAGTCACCAGGCTGAGCGACATTAGCACACTTTTGCACTGTTTGAAATGGGCGCTCCAACGTACCGGGATTATTATCTGAGCCTTTTGAGGCGACGAAATACTCGCGAGCAACATTCGCAGCATCAAGTGGCGAACTACTGAGTAAATATCCATGCGGATTATCAGAGCGATCCGAGGCAGATATACTGAAGCTGATAAGAATACCAGTGGCAAACAATAAAATTCTCAACTTATTCATGCGATCGCCCGTAAAGCCATAGCTCGGAGTACATTTATGTTGAAATGGCTGAAAGTTAGTGCCATCGTATTCACGGAATACTTGAGTGCTGGATAAATTTTTGATTGTTTTAACTAGGTGGTGCAAATACAAGTACGGGTAAAGAGTGAGGGATTATAAACGAAAAACTTTTCCCTCAATGCTGATTACCCAAGGAGTACCATTCGGTTCGACTGCTATGCCAGTAGCAGCACCAGGGAGTGTCGTCCACTTAGAACCTTGGCGTGAAAGTATTTCAAAACCACCAGCACCAGCTGACTTGCAACCTAGTATCCAAGCTGAGCCATTTTCTCCTACTCCAATCTCCTTTGCACAACCGGAAACTTGTTGCCAACTGTCGCCACTACGTTTGTAAATCTGCCCGCTGGAATTGACAATCCAAGGAGTACCATTCGGTTCGACTGCTATGCGTGCAGCAGCGCCTTCAACTCGATTCCATTGGGAACCTTGCCATGAAAGAATTTCAAAATCCTTAGCTCCAGATTGCTTGCAACCTAATACCCAAACAGAGTCATTTCCTACTGCAATATCTCTCGCACAACCTGCAACTTGTTCCCATCCATTGTTACCGTTGCCTTTGTAGATTTGTCCGCCTGAGTTAGTTATCCAAGGAATACCATTTGGTGCGACTGCTATGTCGCTACCAAAACCTGGAATCATATCCCACTTAGAACCGTTCCAGGTAAATAAGTAAAAATCCCCCGATTCGTTTGCTTTAGCGCAACTTACCATCCAAACAGAGCTATTATTGCCCACGCCAAGATCTTTTGCACACACTCCGGGAAATTGCTTCTGTACTGACGTTGCTCGATCTGCACATTGAGTCGTTACAGATGCTAAACATGACAAAACAATGATTTTAAAAATCGTTCGTCCCAGTTGAAAACGCATAGATGGTTAATTGAATTGTATGATTTGTATGGCGGAAAAATTTGCTATTTCGATCGCATCTTCATAGATCTATCATCAGATACTTGTCCTTGCAGAAGAAAAAAAATAAGAGATATTTTATAATCGATTCCTAGTCGAGTGTTTCGATCGCCATAGCTCCGATCGCAGTTGTTACAGATAAGATCGAGAGAGAACGCGATCGCACTCAATTAAAACTCAAAATGACAAATTTGCGGCAATCAAACTCTAAAATTAATCATTTTCAGGCGATTGGCAAAAAATTAACGCGCGTCTTGCGGATTAGCGCTACCTTACTCACCTCATATTACGCTTATATGTTGGAATATCGGGCAGAGCTATTTTTATGGGCTTTGTCTGGTAGCCTACCGCTGATCTTAATGGGGGTATGGACGCAAGCAGCCCAAAGCGGACAATTCGGCTTATCGCCTATAGACTTTGCCCGTTACTTCCTCACAGTATTTCTGATCCGACAGTTTACTGTGGTGTGGGTCATTTGGGAATTTGAGAAAGAAGTCGTCGAGGGACGGCTATCTCCCCGCTTGCTTCAACCTTTAGATCCGGTATGGCATCATGTATTTTCTCATATCTCTGAAAGATTTGCTCGCTTACCATTTGCGATCGCCCTGGTCGGTTTGTTTTTCTTCCTATATCCCCAAGCGTTTTGGATACCAAGTTTAGGTAGTTCGATCTTATTTATAATTGCCGTTCTGCTGGCTTTTACTCTGCGGTTTCTAATCCAATATACTTTTGCTTTGTTTGCTTTTTGGACGGAAAGAGCAAATGCAATTGAAAATTTCTGGTTTCTATTTTATCTGTTTTTCTCGGGTCTAATTGCACCTTTAGAGACGTTTCCGCCAATTGTGCGCAATATTGTTCTATGGACTCCTTTTCCCTATCTGATTCATTTTCCTACTTCCTTAATCGTGGGTTTACCAGAAAATGTAGGGCGGGGTTTTTTAATTACAGTAGGTTGGTGCGCGCTATTTTTCGGCTTAAATCGTTGGTTGTGGCGACGGGGGTTAAAGCAGTATTCTGGGATGGGAGCTTAAGAGATTATGTCGCGCAAAGTCACCAAGATTGCTTTGCGCCTTTACGTGAGATTAATTAAAAGACTTGCTTTTCGTGTAGAACTACTAGAAGATGTAGGACGGCGATCGCATTTATCCAATTTATGACCGATATCCCTCAGCCAGGGCAAATATCACCAAATTTTACTGCTATCAACCAGGATGAGTAATTTAGTTAGTTTAGCCGATTTTGCCGGACAATGGCTGGTACTTTACTTTTACCCTAAAGATGATACGCCTGGGTGTACGACGGAAGCAAAGGATTTTAGCGAGTATACGCAGGAGTTTAGCAACCTGGGAGCGAAGGTTGTCGGCGTGAGTGTTGATTCTCAACAGTCTCACTGCAAGTTTATTGCCAAACATAATTTGTCAATTATACTTCTGAGCGACCCCGAACATCAGGTTGCTGATGCTTATGGGGCGTGGCGATTGAAAAAGTTTATGGGGAAAGAGTATATGGGTGTCGAACGTTCTACTTTTGCGATCGCACCTGATGGAACTATCGCTCATACTTGGGCAAAAGTCAAAGCCAAAGGTCACGCGATCGCCGTTCTCAATCGTCTGCAAGAATTAACGATTTGACTTCTCCCTGGTCTGAAGACACAGGGATTCTAAACTGATGCTACGTGGTGGGTTGAAACCACACCACTTCGCTTCTGTTTAACTGACCAGAGACGTATTCTCTGGGGGGCAGTCAAAGACCCCCTACCGATTCCACTTAGGTCTAACCCAAGTGTTACCGCTACTTTGCGAATAATATTTGCTGCCGCTTGAGCATCACAATTGACATACCAATTATTAGCCGTTCGGTACAATCCGCGCTTAACTCGCTTTCCTGACGCTCTCCAGTTTGTGGGTTTTTCACCACGTTTGGGGAGAGTGTCATTATCCAAAAACGAAGCGGCGGAAGTATTGGCCTCCTCAGTCTCTACAAATTTAATTCCGTATTGTTGACATAACTGACTAACCCTTTTTTTGAGTTTTGCGGTCGGAATTTGCACAAAAGATTGAGTCGATTTGCCTAGTTTAACTTCTTGTCTTTGTCCCTGATTCCAGCCAAATACTACTGTGCCGATGCGATTTTCAATACAGTGATTAATAACTAACCTAGCTGCCTTATTTATCGCGTCCCTCATTTGTCGATTGCGTTTTTCAGTTATTGCGGCAAGACGATTAGACCAAAAGCCTTGAGATTTGTTTTCTTTAAGTGTAGAAACTTGTTTGTTGTACCAACGATTCAGCGATTTAACGTGCCTACCATCAACAATAAAACTAGTACCAACGTTAGAAACACAAGTCAACCAATTGCTTAAGCCAGGGTCAATACCTAGCACGTTATTTGAGTCTACATCCACCTCAATAATATTAGTTTTGTAGATAAACTCAACATAAAAACAGCGGTTTCTTGGCAGTATTCGCAGTTCTTTGATATCGGCAAAGTTCAGGTTTGACGGCATCGGCACGAAGAAACAATCCAGCCCAAACCAGCACTTAACTTGCTTTCCCAACGGGATTCTGATTTGGTTGTCTACCAACTTGAGTGCTTGCTTGGGATAAGAGACGAGCGCAAAACCTCCCGACTTACGATATTTAGGCGGTTTGGGCTTGTCTACTATTTTCCCTCGATTGAAAGCTTGTTTTAACTTTTTGAATGATTCGAATGATTCAGATACAGACCTTAACACTTGTTGGGCTGCTTGCGAGTGCAGTGCCTTGAAATGTTTGTTGGTCTTATATTCTGCTTCTAAATCATACTTACCAAGGAACTTTTTAGTTTTAAAGTAGATTTGACGGGCATAATATATGCCACAATTAATCAAAGAGTTAGCGGTTTTGCAGACGAACTCAAGAATCGCTTCTAGTTCATTTTCTGGGTGCAATAAAATCTGTTGGTATCCGTACAAACGCATCATCTCCTAGTTAATTAATATACAACAAAGTGAGAGCTTTAAATATTAAGATATGCTCAAGGCAGACGGATGGTTAAAACCATCCATCGCTTTTCATCCCAGTCTCTAAAGAGACTGGGATGAAAAGCGTTCCGACTCTCTCGGTAAGGGAACACACACTCATTCCAATTAAGATATGTTAAGCTTGGCTCGAACCCTCAGCCTTCCCGGACGATGACCATGCTAGCAGCGATTCTCTACGATCTCGACGGTACGATTGTCAATACCGATCCACTGCACTTTCGCATATGGCAAGCACTCTTGAAAGAGCATGGTATAGAGATTGATGAAGAGTTCTATAAAAATCGCATGAGTGGCAGGCTGAATCCATTTATCGTGCGAGATTTATTTCCAGAATTCTCTTCTGAAGAGGTGATAAAATTTAGCGATCGCAAAGAAGCAGAGTTTCGCGAACTAGCAGCAGAATTGACACCAATACCGGGACTGTTAGAAGTGATTGCTTGGGCTGATGAAAGAGGAATCAAACAAGCCGTAGTCACAAATGCTCCTCCAGAAAACGCTAAGCACATGTTGAGCGTTTTGAACTTAGAACACAGATTCGAGCGGGTGTTTGTCTCGCAAGAAATCGGCATGGCAAAACCCGATCCTGGACCCTATCTCTACGCACTGGCTTACTTTGGCTTAAATGCTCAACAAGCACTTGTATTTGAAGACTCCCCTTCTGGCATTCGTTCCGCTGTGGGTGCGGGAATATCTACAGTAGGAATCGCCTCCTCTCAGACACCAAGCGAACTGTACGATCTGGGTGTTATGCTTGCCATTCCTGACTTTAAGGACTCGCAATTATGGAAACTGTTGGGTAAGTCGGGAGTCGGGAGTCGGAGAGTGGGAGTCGGGGAAGAGAGCTGAAGGGAGCAATTTAAAATTTAAAGTTCAAAATTCACGCACCATGCACCACTAATACCTCACTAAACTACCGCAGACTCTAACATTTGAATTGTTCCTTTTGCAGCATTGATTTCAACTTCTAAACCCATTGGTAGTGTCAATATAGTGTCAATGTGACCGATCGCCGCACCATACCAAGCGGGAATTTTTAATGGTTGAATGTGGTTCCAAACAACTTCCTCTAGAGTTAGAGAACCATAATCGGCATCTGGAGTACAGTTAGGACATTGCCCAAATATAAAACCTGCTAGTTTATCGAAGATTCCAGCTAATTTTAACTGTGTCATCATGCGATCGAGTCGATAAATATTTTCGCCAATATCTTCTAAAAATAAAATCGCTCCGTTTAGATTCGGCAAGTAGGGCGAACCGACAATTGCCGATAGTACAGATAGATTTCCTCCCAATAACCTACCTTTAGCACGACCAGAATTAATCGTTTGTATTCGATATTTGACTTGCATTAAACGATCTGTATCGCTGCCATCTTTGAAGTTTTTAAACTCTAAAGATTCACCTGCAAATAATATGCGTCGAAAATAATCTGTTTGCTCTGCATTCCAAGAAGAAAAGCCATTTGGTCCATGAAAAGTGACTAGATTAGTTCGAGCTGTAATCCCTAAAATTAGAGCAGTAATATCGCTAAACCCAATAATAATTTTGGGATTTTTCCAAATTAATTCGTAATCTAAATATGGTAAAATTCTGCTAGAACCCCAGCCACCTGTAATAGGCAAAAGTGCAGCAACTTTAGGGTCGGCAAAAAACTGATTTACATCAGCAGCGCGATCGCGGTCTTGTCCAGCAAGATAACCATAGCGATCCAAGACATGAGGTGCAAGTTTCGGTTCTAACCCCAATCCTCTCACAGCATCGCGGACAATATCTAAATTTTCTCGCACAAATGTCGCCCCAGCAGGGCTAATAATTCCGACAACGGAGCCGGGTTTTAGTCTTGCAGGTTTGATGATGCGGGAGTCGGGAGTCGGAAGTCGGGAGTCGTAAGTAATTTTGCTTCCTTGTCTCCCTTGTCTTCCTTGTCTCCCTTGTCCAAGTACGGGTGTAGACATAGCACCAATACCAGCAATAGCGATCGCGCTTCTGAGAAAATGACGGCGTGGGAACATTGAGCTTAGCGATTTGGCGTACCAGCTAGCCGAGCAAAAGCACTCTCGACATCTGGGGGTAATTGACGCATAATTTTACCCTTTTCGCGATCGACTGCTACTAATATGACTCTTGCCGTTACATACAATTCTTGACTGTCGGGAGATTGAATTTGATAATCCCAATTGATCCGCACGCCTTCCATATCCGCCATGCGAGTTCTAACTACAGCATCCATCCCCATTTTGATCGGACGGTGGTAGCGTACTGCAATTTCTACTACGGGTAAGTCGCAACCCAAAGCGACTAAGTCAGCAAAATTAATCCCAATCGATCGCAAGCATTCTACCCGCGCTTCTTCCATCCAGGCTATGTACGAACCATGCCAAGCGTTACCACCATAATCTGTGTGATGTGGCTGCGCTCGGACTGGATATTCAAACCAATCGGTAAAGGCTACATTAGGTAGGTTGGTTGGGGACTGTTCTGGTGCTTGACTCACTTATACTTCATCGGTAATAGGTCATAGGTAATGGGTAACAGGGATAGTTAATGGTTAATGGTTGATAGTTGATAGCAACTAACTACCAACTATCAACTACCAACTACCAATTACCAACTACCATCTGCCATCATACTTTAACAAATGTCCACTCCAAACTTTTCATCGGTGCGGTTTGTAATTGCTCTGTCAGTTCGGCATTACTACCAAATTGTAGTTGGGAAAGGTATGAGGCTTCTACGTTGACAGTAAACTCCTTATCTTCAAAGCACCAAGGAGTAACGGTAACTTTGCCATCCTGCAACTGAATAATATCGTAGCGATCGCCATCTGGTCCTTTCCCAATTTCTAATGCGCGTTCGTCTACTGGTAATTGACGATTACAGAGAATTAATGAAAGGCGATCGCACCACTGAAAAAAGGCATAAGCTTCTTCAGCATCTTTCTGACTAATTTTAAGTTCTTTTCTATATTGTTTTTGTAGCTCTAACTGTTCGTCAAGAAACTCATCGAGTTCCGATGACTCTCCCCGTTTTCCTTCATTCAAAAAACTAGTATGCATAGAAGTTAGCATTGTCACCCACCGTCCCCGATAGCGTGCGTTGGAAATGTGCTGTTTCAGCTTGGGTAGATGAGTACTAGTATCGAGAGTAAAGTCTAACGGCGCGCCAGCTGGGGTGAGATTGTTTTCTTCCCATTCTTTTTCTAAATCGTCGTGGTGGGAAATTGCAGCTATAGTTTCGTAAATCCGAGGTGGGAAATCCTTACGTCGCCAATGTCCGGCAATTTGTGCTGCAAGTAGCGCATGAGCGCGATGATAAATAACTTCCCAACCTGTTTCAGTTTGATTAGCAATCATATATCAGTTATCAGTTTCATTGAGCTGTATTTAATTTCCCTCAAGGCAGAGAGTAAAAAGTGAATGGTGGATAAACATCTAAGAGTTACACCATTTGGTTACTGGTCACTAGTCACTGTTCGCTGGTTTAATCCCCACCTAATTCGACAATCTTGCCAATATTAAAATCTATCCTGATCCAGCCTTTAAGCCTGCGGAGATTGTCTAACAGCAAGAGGGGAATTTGCCAATGGTGTACCATCAAAAACGGCAACGGATCGTCGATCGCGAAAATTGCATCCTTCCCACGCAAGATGTTTTTGCACCAGGTCTGCAATTGTGGAAAAGAGCGAATTCCAGTGAGCCGCCAGAGTTCGTGATAAGTCCAATAAGTAGGCTTGCTGGTCGATAAGGGTTGCAACGGATATATTGTAGGGGCGGGTTCACCCGAAATATTGTTGATGAACGAAGAATTCAATAAACCCGCCCTCGACGTAGAGGTATTACATGTAACGTCTCTACAAAATGCATCGGCTACCCCTGGATGATTATAAAACATTGTAATTGCTGAGTGGGTGCGGGGGTTGCACTCGATCGCGTAAACGTTTCCATCCTCAGCTTGAATAAAGTCAAAAGAAGCTTGTCCGGTAATTCCTAATTCTTTGACAAAATGACGCACCCATGCAAGTATTTCTGGCTTGTCAACGTTTTCATAATTGACTTGAAAAGCCGAAGACTCGCAACAGCAGTGCATTCTTAATTCCCCATTGCGGACGGTACTGTGGGTGCAGTATTCCTGTCCTGGGATAAATTCTTGCATAATCCAGGGTTTTTCAGGACTAATTGGCAGACTATTGACAAAAGCTGCTGTTTCTGCTGGAGTAGCACATGGTAGCTTAGTTAAGTTTAAGCGACGTACCGAGTCGTAGGGAATGCTTTTGAGGATATATGGACGTTCCGCATCGGAAAAGTCAAAGTTAATGACTTGTTCTGGATTGGTAATTTTGAAAGATTTGGGGACAGATAAACCGAGCGATCGCGCTTTCTCGGCAAACTCATACTTATCGTCTAACATCTGCGTTACCTCTGCATCGAAGTGAAACACCTCGCAGCAGCCAGATAAAACTGATTTAGCCACAGAGTCATAGTAGCTGGCGACGGGACTACAGACGGGAACGTAGACATCGATATTTTCTTGTTTGGCGATCGCCAGCAATGCTTGTGAATAGGCTTCCGGGTCTTTTTCCGGCGCGGGAACGGTATAAAAGCGATCGACGGCGTTAGAAAATCGATGTCCGGTCAACCAATATTTATGAGTTTCTACCAACACCACCCGATGTCCGACCATATGAAACGAACGGGCAAGTTGCAGGGCTTTGGTCATCTTCCCCCCCGTCAGCATGATGTTTTTGGGGTGAGATACAGGTAAGATGCCCCGGTCACGAAACGGCTTGCTGACGAGATTCCACAATAACGCTGTCAAAACAACGATACAGTTGAAAGGAAAGGCGATCGCGAGTAGAAGTAGCGTTCCCAGATTTTGGAATACTGCAAATATCTGCATGGTAGGGGTAATAGATTGTGGTAAAAGCATGGCAGTGCCATGCTTTTACCGATTTATATGCGCCGAATAATCGTCAAACCATCGCGTAGCGGTAGCAAAACCTGTTCCACGCGGGGGTCAGCAGCTACGATGCGGTTAAATTGGGCGATCGCTTCTCCGTTCGGGGTGCGCTGGTCGGGTGGCAGGTATGGTTGCCCTTGCAACAAGGTGTTATCGACGCAGATAAATCCTCCAGAGGGTACTAAATCTGCATCTAGCAAGAGGTGGAAATAATCTACGTACTCCTTCTTATCGGCATCGATAAATACCAAGTCAAACGACTCTTTCGCGGCTGCCAGTTTTTGCAATGTTTCCATAGCTGGGGCTACTTCCACAGAAATTTTGCGTCCGTGGGGAGATGCTTGAAAGCAGTCGATCGCAAAGTCTGCCACGTATCGATCCACTTCACAAGCTACCAAGCGTCCGTCTTCTGGTAAAGCCTCTGCCATCGCTAATGCAGAGTAACCCGTGAACATTCCAACTTCCAAAATACTTTTGGCTTTGGTCATGTGAACGAACATTTTTAATGTTTGTCCTTCCAGATGTCCAGACAGCATTTCCTGTTCTAACTGGCGGACTGTTTCCTGGTCAGAAAATCGTTTTTCCCAAGGTTCAGCACAGGTTTTTTTTGCTAGTGCGGCGAGGGCAGCAGATTCTTCGGTAGAAACGGCTTCGATATATGGATCGATGCCTGCGGCGAGTTGCCACACCTGCTGAATTTTGGCAGCTACCTCTAAAGAAATGTTTTGTTCTTTTGCTACTAACTCTAGGATTTGTTGCAACTGCTGCACTAGAATCCCCAAGGGCGTAACTGGTCTTGCCGTATTTTCTTTCTGAGGTGCGATCGTCATGGTCTATACGCTCCCTACGAGTTCGGGTTCTTGTACCATGTAAGCATCAACACCGTCGCCACCGCGAGGATATGTCGCGCATAGTTGCTTGTGTTCGGCTAAAGCAGCATTCAATTCTTCCCGCGTCAGGTCGTTGACGAAGAAGCAAGTACCAATAGGCTTGGGCATTGCGGCGCGTAGTTTGCCGTCTCTGGTTTGCATAATTGACTCAGTTGCCTGCCAGAGAAGATCGCCTTCTAGTAGGGGATGGTCGAGGGCTAAGCCGATCCGACTCATTAAACCAAGGATGCGATCGCGATCTTGGGTGGAAATATAGCCGCGTTTTGCTGCAAGAGTGGCGGAGAATGCCATGTCAATATTCACAGCATGACCGTGGAAAATTGGTACGTTAGGGGCGAGTTCTAAAGTCGGACTCCAGGTATGACCGTAGGCAATGACGCGATCGAGGTCGATTTCGTGCAGGTTCGGAGTTTCCAACTCGATCATCGTTTTGATCGATTCGTAATTGACTTTGTAGGCAATTTCCTGAAGTTCTGGTGTTGCATCCACATAACCGAAGTGAGTTTGCAGCAGTTGTTCGCCGTACTTCTCTAGTAAATTGAAGACTTCAGCGTTAGCAACTACGGCAATTTTTACCAGTTCTGCCATACCGTTACGCACTTGGGCTGTAGGTAGGGTGCGCAAGAAAGAAAAGTCAAGGATGACCTGTTTAGGTGCGTGGTAAGCACCCAAGCGGTTTTTCAGTTTCTTATGGTTGACTGCAACTTTAATTGCTACCCCAGCATCGATCAGACCGATTAAGGTTGTCGGAACACGGATGAAGTTAGAGTTACGACGATAAGCAGCACAGGCAAAACCAGCTACATCTGTGACTAATCCACCACCAACAACCAAAACTGGTTCTTTGCGGACTAAGCCGAACTCGGCAAATGCATCGATAATTGTCTCGAAGGTCGCGATCGTCTTATTCGGTTCGGTGATGGTGATGGGGAATACGGTCAGATCGATGTTGTAATGCTGAAAGTAAGCTTCAATTTGTTCGCCATACAATCGATAAACAGTGGCATCGATGACGGTTAAACAGCGTCCGTATTTTTGATATTGGTCGGCAATTTCACGGTTGCTAATGTCAAAAGCACCATTAATGCAGAGGAGGCTGAATTCAATCTTTTCGTAGCCTTCAACGTGAAAAGCTGTTTCAGTCGCCGTGAACTTTGCTTGTACTTCGCTCATGAATTTTACCTGTGTGAATTAGTCCAACAAAAATTAGCGACTTGCATGTAGCGCCGCAAGACCAAGTAGATGCAAAAGAAGATCTGCGAAAGCACATTGGATATAGTAGTAAATACTTACCCAATTTTTGACTTCACTTGTTTCTATTGCCTCTAACGACTCGCCACCGTGTTTGGAGATGCGATGACAGAAAGCCTAATAAGTTCGCGTTAATTAGGGTGGCGATCGCAAAGTTTGCGCTAAACGCTACACTACTCCTTCGGAGAAGCAAGCTACGTGAACGCTAACGCAATTTCTGCACGCCCTTTACTCTCAGCTACACATTCATAGCTGGCACTGCTCTTATTAGGTCAAAAAATACATTACTAAAAGCCAAATTAGTTATCTCCTAGTGTGTTCCCCGCTCTGAATCCAGAGGGCAGAAAAGGAGGAAAAAACTAACATCGGCAGATTTCTATTGCGCTTTGAGAGCCAAATGCCTCTTACAATACATTAGCAGCAAGTAAATATTATTTGCAATCCTTGACAAAAACAAACCTTTATAGGAGACAAAAATTTGTCGCAATTAAACATTGCTTAAACTGTCACTCGGAATCGCTTATCTTACTGCTATTACCTTATATTTTGCCGAATCTGCGATCGCGGTTGACAATCTACACAAAACACTGAAATCTCCGACCTTTGACAAGCCTAAATGCTTGGTTTTGAAGTATTTTTACTAATGAGAATAGCGGCTATGGCTATCAAACTACCTCTTTCATCTCCAGGTTTCCATTTGAGATTGCAACCGTAATTAACTTTCTGCTCTGGATTTAGAGGAGATCGATTCAGTTCAACATTGGGCTTGTATTGCAAGTTTTGCTCCCTTATGGACTTTGCCACACTTAAGGCGATCGCAGCTATGCCAAGGCACTCGCGTGCTTGAGTCTATTTACGTTACATCACAAAAGTAAACTGAAGCCGAAATTTCTGTCCTCAGTCCAAAGTAGGAGTTGTATTTACTGTCAAAAAATTGACGGCGATCGCCACGATCGTTCATACAACACTACCTGCGTATTCTATCAAACTCAGCAATTATTTACAATAGTTTACATGAAATTGAGAGGCGATCGCCAAATATTTTCTCTATATTTTATTGACTAATTTCAGCACACAATTTATTACTTTTATAACTATAGATAGATGTAGTCAGTTATCAGTTATCAGTTATTCAGTGGTGATGGGTAGTTGGTAGTTGGTAGTTGGTAGTTGTCCCCCTTGTCCCCCTTGTCCCCCTTGTCTCCCTTGTCCCCCTTGTCCCCTTGTCCCCTTGTCCCTACTCCCTGCTCCCTACTATTACAGAATTTAAAGTTATGTAGCCTTTTACTGAAGTGGATTCGGACTCTACGGTAAACTAAGCCTTGATTATGAGTCTATGCCAACATAAAACGCTCGTTGGAGTCTTAATTTCCATGTCTCATACCGTTAAAATCTACGATACCTGTATCGGCTGCACTCAGTGCGTGCGGGCTTGCCCGACAGACGTGCTAGAGATGGTTCCTTGGGATGGCTGCAAAGCCGCTCAAATCGCTTCCTCTCCCCGCACGGAAGACTGTGTAGGCTGCAAGCGCTGTGAAACAGCTTGTCCCACCGACTTTTTAAGCATTCGCGTATATCTCGGTGCGGAAACCACTCGCAGCATGGGTCTAGCTTACTAGAGTTTGAGTTAAATTCTCTAGAAGCTAGAAATAAAAAAACAACATTTTGATAGCTAGTACCATTAGACGATTGCCTTTTTTAGCTGCGTGTAACAATCCAGCTGCTTTCGGGAGGGGGGAGAACA
Organism: Chroococcidiopsis cubana SAG 39.79; assembly: GCF_003991895.1. NCBI lineage: Bacteria > Bacillati > Cyanobacteriota > Cyanophyceae > Chroococcidiopsidales > Chroococcidiopsidaceae > Chroococcidiopsis > Chroococcidiopsis cubana. The sequence goes on along the minus strand of NZ_RSCK01000021.1, from coordinate 34,402 downwards.
CAAGCCACCCTCTTTTTTTGATTAGGGAGCAGGGAAAAGAGAGCTGAGGAGGCTGAGGAGGCTGAGGGAGCTGAGGAAGACAAGGGGGAGGGGGGAGACAAGGAAGACAAGGGAGAGGGGGGAGACAAGGAAGACAAGGGAGAGGGGGGAGACAAGGAAGACAAGGGAGAGGGGGGAGACAAGGGAGAAAAAACTACCAACTACCAATTACCACTAATAACTGATAACTATCAACTAAGTAATACTGCTTAATTCTTGCAGGAGCAACACCTGTATGACATAAGTCATCAATTATAGAATAGAGAAATTATTTGTCGATTCAAACTAACCCCGATAGATTAACTTATAAAATCCAAAGAATAGAAGGAGTGAAACATGTGCGGAATTGTAGGCTATATCGGTACTCAAGCAGCAACCGGAATTTTACTGGCGGGTTTAGAAAAGCTAGAGTATCGGGGCTACGATTCTGCCGGAATTGCTACGGTGTGGGAAGGCGAGATTCACCGCGTCCGTGCTAAGGGTAAGTTACGCAACCTCCAATCAAAACTTAACGGACAAGAAATTCCTGGTTTAGTCGGAATCGGACATACACGCTGGGCAACCCACGGAAAACCGGAGGAACACAACGCTCACCCACATTTAGATACTTCAAAACGGGTAGCTGTAGTGCAAAACGGTATTATCGAAAATTATCGAGAGCTACGAGAAGAATTAAAACAGCTGAACTATGAGTTTGTAACTGAGACTGATACTGAAGTTATTCCCAATTTGGTAGCGGAATGTCTGAACCAAATGCGGCAGAGTGGCGAAACTGAAAAATTCTACTCTCCTTTGACGGAAGCAGTGCGGCGAGTCGTGAATCGGTTGGAGGGAGCATTCGCGATCGTGCTTTTGTGTGCCGATTATCCCGATGAAATTGTAGTGGCGCGACAACAAGCGCCCTTGGTGCTTGGTTTCGGGCAAGGGGAGTTTTTCTGTGCTTCAGATATCCCGGCGATTTTACCCTATACTCACGCGATCGTACCGTTGGAAAACGGAGAAATGGCGACTCTTACGCCTTTGGGAATTGAAATTTACAACTTTGCGGGCGATCGCCTTAAAAAACATCCCCATTTGCTCAGCGGTACTGCTGTCACAATGGAGAAACAAGGCTTCCGTCACTTCATGCTCAAAGAAATTTACGAGCAATCGAGTGTCGTGCGGATGGTTTTAGAAACTTACATTAGCAACGATTGGACTGCTGCATCTACCACCAGTCCGATTAATTTGAGCTTACCAGCAGAGTTCTACACCGACTTGGAACAAGTTCAAATTGTGGCGTGCGGTACGAGTTGGCACGCTAGCTTGGTGGGTAAGTATTTACTGGAGCAGTTAGCACAAATTCCCACACAGGTACACTATGCTTCAGAGTTCCGTTACGCGCCGCCGCCTCTGATGCCGAATACGTTGATTGTGGGCGTGACGCAATCTGGTGAAACGGCTGATACGCTGTCGGCGATCGCTATGGATAAGCAACGCCGTGCCGAAAAAACGCCACAATTTCGTCCTCGTCTGTTGGGAATTACCAACCGAATGCAAAGTTCGCTAGCTCGACTAGTAGACTACACGATTGACATTCAGGCTGGAATTGAAATTGGCGTAGCCGCGACAAAAACTTTTATTGCCCAGTTGGTTGCTTTTTATTGCCTCGCCCTCGATCTGGCGTATCGCCGCCAAACTCTATCAGCGACTCAACTAGAGCAAATCATCGGGCAACTGTGGCAACTCCCAGCCCAGATCGAGTCAATTTTGGAACAGCAAGAGCGACAAATTGAAGAACTCGCCCATGAGTTTACCGAGACGCAAGATTTTATTTTCATCGGACGGGGAATTAATTATCCGATCGCGCTGGAAGGGGCGCTGAAATTGAAGGAAATTAGTTACATTCACGCGGAAGGCTATCCAGCGGGAGAGATGAAACACGGACCGATCGCTTTGTTGGATGCCAAAGTCCCTGTCGTGGCGATCGCTATGCCTGGTAGCGTCTATGAAAAAGTTCTTTCTAACGTACAGGAAGCTAAAGCCCGCGACTCGCGCTTAATTGGCGTTGCTCCCATGCACGACGAACACGCCAAGGAAATATTTGACGATACACTCCCCGTCCCAGTTGTGGATGAAATCCTTTCTCCCATTCTCTCTGTAATTCCATTACAGCTACTTGCCTATCACATTGCTGCAAGGCGTGGCTTGGACGTGGATCAACCCCGTAATTTGGCTAAGTCCGTTACCGTAGAATAAAACTTTGAAAAAAGTCGATTTGTGCAAGATATAAATCGACTTCTGAATTTGTCACTATGAAATTAATTCTCGTTCCAAAGTTTGCTCGATCGCCTGTAAAGATTGCTGATTGACCTGCAAACACTTCCATCCTCTATTTGCAGTGATAGTAAAAATTAAACCTCCCTCTCTCAAAGCACTGAGTACTTGCCGCGCTGTATTTTTGTTAATGGCAACTTTTTGAGCAATAGTTTCTACCGTCATCGGTTCTTCACCGCTACAACAGTCAAGTATTTCTAAAGCTAATTGATAAGGTTGAGCTAAATATGGTCGCACAACCTGTTGAAATGGTTGCGGTAAACAGTGACGAAACCAAAGAATAAATTTTGTTGCTGTTTGAATTTTTTCTACACTTTTTTGATTCACTTGCTCTGGTTATCAGTTATCAGTTATCAGTTATTAGTTATCAGTGAGTATTTACAACTAGACCATCTACAAGCAGCAATGCTTTTGTTGCCCAGAAACCGTTTCAATGGCTAGCCACTGGTCACTGGTCACTGAATTGCTCCCTTTTAGGGACAACTTCATCCCTTAGAGGGATATAAGAATTCTATGACTGATGCGAATATCAGTGTATCTACCGAAGGACGGGTAATTGACTGATTATCTCTCACCCGATTTCAGTAAATGTTCGGTGGACTTTGTAATTTATATTGAATTGACTGCGACAAAAACTGTTTTTTCAGGTAATTTTTTAAACTGTTGAGATCGAACTGGTTGAGGTTAAATATGAGTCTAATTCAAGTCGCCTTGGTTGAAGACCACACTCTTACCCGCTTAGGAATGCGGACTGCTCTAGAACAGACTCAGAAAGTAAAAGTGGTTGGCGATGCTGCTAATGCCCATGATGGGTTACAATTGCTGCAAACGACTAAGCCAGACGTGGCGATCGTTGATGTAGGCTTGCCAGATATGGATGGAATTGAATTAACTCGTAAATTCCGCGAGTTTCAAAGTCAAACGCCAGACTGCAAGACTAGAGTTTTGATCCTGACTTTAAACGATCGCGAAGATACTGTTTTAGCTGCTTTTACGGCTGGAGCAGACTCTTACTGTATGAAAGATACCAGTATAGATCAATTGGTCGAAGCGATAGAAGCGACCTACGGCGGTGAAAACTGGATTGATTCGTCAATTGCCCGGATCGTGTTGAAAGAAGTCCGTCCGGTTGGTGCTAAGCCAACGGTGGCGATCGATGCCATAGAGCCAGAATACACTCAAATGCTGGCAGCGACTCCCCTCACCGATCGCGAACTCGACGTGTTAGCGCTGATTGTGGCGGGGCATAGTAATTATGACATTGCCGATAAACTCTACATTACAGTTGGCACTGTCAAAACTCACGTCCGTAATATTCTCAATAAGTTATGCGTCAACGACCGGACGCAGGCGGCTGTACGCGCCCTCAGAGCTGGGTTGGTAGCATAATTTATCCAGAAATGTTATGACGTGTAGAGACGTTACATGTAACGTCTCTACACGTCATGTCTCTATATGTAATAAGTTTCTTGTTTAAAAGGTCTGAAGCCGCGATTGAGGTAGTTGGGCATGGCGGCTGGGTGATCTAAAGTGCAGGTATGCAGCCATATATAATTTTCGGTCAAATCCCAAGCTCGTTCGATCGCTACAGTGAGTAGGTGTTTGCCCAATCCCCGCCCTAAAAATTCGTCGAGAGTACCAAAATAAGCAATTTCTACCGATTTATCTTCGTGTTGTTTTAATTCAAAAAATCCGGCTGGCGCACTCATAGAATACAGAACCCAAATAGAAATGTTGGGTTGTTTGAGATGATTTTTAATTTGAATATCTGTCCAGTTGAGGCGATCGCACCAATGGTATTTACGTCCAACTTCCGTGTAAAGATAGCGATAAAAGGAAGCCGGACATTCAACGACCTGATGAATTTGCAGGCGATCGCTTTCTATTTTGGCAGGTTTTAATTCGTCTGCCGCTGTCATTTTTAAATAGGTACGGGTGACTTCAATTTCTTTTATCATTGGTCGATGAACGGACTTAAATAATTGTAAACGAGAACCCAGCAAGATATTATAAAAGTTATAAACTATATTACATTTTTTAAATGAATTGTATGGGGCAAGTTATAAAATCCACCGACGTGATATTTTCAAATAGATTTATAGCAGTTTTCAGTCACATGAGGTACACAGATCTGTAGGGGGCGCTTTCTCTGTGCGCCCCTACAAATGTAATGCATTAGAATTGGAATTACTATATACAGGTATTAAATACGAGTCTTTGACATCGTTGGCAAAAAATAGTGAAAGTCATATCTTGAAAAGTTTTTTCTTTGTCGGTGGCGTGCTGCTAATTCTTTTTAGTTATTTTGGTTTAAACTATTCTGGCTTTTGTTTCGCAGAAATGCGCTACCTAAGTAACGAAGAAAAAATTAGAGCAGTATTCGATCTCCAAAATAGCCGAGATACATTACCTCTGGACAATGCCCCAGATCCCAAGCACGTCAAGGATAAAAGCTTTGATGGATATAATCTCGCTCACATCAAGTATAAAAGCTTCGATGAGCATATAGCATTGTATCCAGAATGCTGTTCCGTTAATCCTGGCGGCGGTTATGAAGTTCCTCCTGTAAATTTTCTCGATCGCATTTTTGGATATGATTCGGGCGATGTTGTAGTGATTAATTTTCAAGTACGTTATTTAGATGAAAATGGTTTGCTCAAAACAGTAGAAAATCGCTTTGATAACTACTTGCAAAACTGTGGTAAACCTCAATGATAATTTCCTCTCTATTAGTCGATTAGTCACCGATAACTGTTAACGGATATAGCAATTCTCGATTGCGTGCGTGACATTTCTAGGGGCGCACAGAGAAAGCGCCCCTACAGATCGATCGTGTGTTTTACCCAATCGAAAACCGCTATAACCAATTATCGTTTCTTGGTCGATTTAGCCGATCGCGATTTTGTGGCTGCACCATTTTGTGGTGTTTGGCGTTGATTTGCGGCTTGAGTAAGCAGAGATTCAGCAAAGGCGATCGCATCTTGGGCAGATTTACCACCAGCGAGATTTGCTAATTCCTCCCGCCGCGTATCAAAATTATCCAGAGCTGCAACTCTCACAACCGTCCTAATTTCTCCCGATCCCGGTACGGGCGGGTTTGTCTGAATTGTTTGTTTGTCCCCAGGGGTGTCTGATAAACCCGCCCCTACGACTCCCGACTCCGGTACGGGCGGGTTTGCCGGGATTGTTTGTTTGTCCCCAGGCGTGTCTGATAAACCCGCCCCTACAATAACTTGCTTATCTACCCGAAAATGTCGATCTGCCATTGCTGCAACTAGGGGTTGGTGAGTGACGCACAACACTTGGTGACGTTGGCTGAGGTGGTGGAGTTTATCGGCGATCGCTTGAGCGACTCTTCCCGATACGCCAACATCAATTTCATCAAATATCAGCGTTCCCGATGCTTCGGCTTGGGAAAAACAGGCTTTCAGGGCGAGTAAAAATCGACTCATTTCACCCCCAGAGGCGATCGCAATTAAGGGTTGTAATGGTTCGCCAGGATTGGGGCTAAACAGAAAAGAAATTTGGTTGTTTCCGGTGGCTGTAGGGACTGTAGAGGCTATTTCTACCTGAAATTGAACTTTTTCCATCGCCAAGGGTTTGAGTTCTGCAAGAATCTGTGCTTCGAGTTTGGCGGCGGCTTGCTGGCGCAGTTGGGTGAGTCGATCGCATTCCTGCAACAGTCGATCCAGATATTTTCGTTCCTGTTGTTCCAAGGCTTCAATCGATTGTTCGCTATCGTTAAGTTCGGCGAGTTCTGTTTGAATTTTTTGGTAGTAGGCGATCGCTTCTGGGAGAGTACCGTATTTGCGGCACACCAGTTTCAATTCGCGAATGCGGGATTCAACGATTTCTAGCCGCTGCGGATCGGATTCTAAACTTTCTCCATAAGCACCGATCTGCCGTCCTGCTTCCGTGACTGCTGCTAGTGCTTCGCCCACTAAATCGAGGATTGGTTGTAGCTGGATGTCATATTGCACCATATCTGTCAGCGTAGCTTCCGCGTCTGCTAGCAAGTCGGCGCTGGCTTGTCCGTCATTCTCATTTTGATAGAGGACTTGATAGACTTTGTAACTCGACTGTTGTAGTTCTACAACATGGCTGAGGCGTTGGCGTTCCTGTTCCAGTTGTTCTAGTTCGTCTGGTTCGCCCAAACTAGCTGTTTCTAATTCTTTGACTTGATAAGTTAGTAAGTCAATTTGTTGCAACCGCTGGCGATCGGACTGTCGCCGTTTTTCTAAATTAGTTTTAACTTCTTGGTATGCGGTATAGGCAGTTGCGACAACTTCCCGTTGTTGAAAGTGACTTGTACCACCATATAAATCTAGCCATTCTCGTACTTGGGCTGCTTGTCCTACTTGTACGGCTTGCCCTTGGGCAGTAATTTCTACCAAGCGATCGCGTAGTTGTGCCATTTGCTGGCGGTTGACGAGTACCCCATTGACTCGCGATCGGCTGCGGAGGCTATTTTGAGCTACGGTTAACTCGCGACTGCATATTAAGGAATTATCGTCAAGTAGTTCGATTTCTTCTGTAATTAGCCAGTCAGCCAAATCTTTATCCAATCGAAATGTCGCTTCAATCAAGGCGCGATTGGTTCCCGTGCGGATAGCGCGACTATTGACTTTTCCACCCAAAGCTGCATCGATCGCATCCAAAATAATCGATTTACCAGCACCAGTTTCGCCTGTGAGGACATTCAGACCAGTGCCGAATTCCAACTCCAGCTGGTCAATTAAAGCAAAGTTTTCAATCTGGAGGGAGATTAACATGAAGTGCTATATCGTGAGGGCGATCGCATACTTGCCACCTCATGAATTTTAGCCAAGATTGGCAGGGGATTAATAGATCGAGTGGTAATTGGTAGTTGGTGGTTAAAGGTGGGCTGCTAACTTCTGTTACGATAAGTTGCAAATTACAATACGAGTCGAGGAGTGTTGGACGACCTTTGACAAATCTCATCTGGCACAAGTCAATATTGCACGTTTGCTCTTTTGACTTCTCACTTTTAACTTTTGACTTTAATTTAAATGGAAGTCGCTCAGTTAGTTACTGTCTTAATTATCCTGTTACTGGTTGCGACTGGCGTGGCTTTACTATCTCGTTGGTTGCGAATGCCTTACGTTGCAGGTTTAGTATTAGCTGGTTTAGCTATTACCCAACTTTTACCTCAACGTATTGGTTTAGATGCCTCTCTAGTTTTGAATTTGTTTTTGCCAATTCTCCTGTTTGAGGCAGCTATCAATACTGATATTAGCCGTCTGCGTAGCACTGTTAAACCGATTGCTCTCCTAGCAGGACCGGGAGTCGTTATCGCTGCTGGAATTATAGCACTAGTGCTGAAATTCGGACTGGGATTGACTTGGATACCAGCGTTACTAGTTGGAGTGATTTTGGCAAACACGGATACTGTTTCTGTGATTGCCGTCTTCAAAGAAGTGCCAGTACCCTCTCGACTATCCACAATTGTTGAGGGGGAAACTTTATTTAATGATATCCTCACGCTGGTTTTATTTAACTTAGTTTTGAATGTCAATACTACTGGCTCATTCTCAGTTTTGGGTGGATTGCAACAACTTTTTGTGGCGATCGCCGGCAGTATTTTAGTAGGGTTAGGATTGGGCTATTTAAGTACAGGTAGCACGGGTTTGCTAGCTCGATTAGACGATCCACTCAGTAGCATCTTACTAACAGTAGCAGTAGCACTAGGAACCTTTCAAATCGGTCAGGTTTTGGGAGTTTCTGGTGGAGTAGCTGTAGTTGTTGCAGGATTAATTTTCGGCACGATTGGGCTTGCTAGTCATGTATCGGCTTCTAATAAATTAACTTTGTTAAGTTTTTGGGAATGCGCTAGTTTTGCTGTTAACAGCTTCATTTTTCTGCTTATCGGCATAGAAATTGACTTGATAACTCTCTGGCAAACCCTACCTGCCGTACTGCTAGCAGTTTTTGCTTGCCAAGTGGCACGTATTATCTCTGTTTATGGACTGTTAGCTTTAGTGCGTTGGTTCGACCGTCCGGTTCCGTGGCACTGGCAGCACGTTTTATTTTTCGGTAACATCAAAGGATCGCTGTCAATGGCGCTTGCCCTCAGTTTACCAAGTGCATTGGCAGAGAGATCGCAGTTGATTACTTTGGTATTTGGTACGGTTTTGCTGTCTCTAATTGGGCAAGGTTTGAGTTTACCTTGGTTAGTCAAACGTTTACATTTGTCCCCTTTATCCACTTCTCGTCAACAGACTGAACAATTACAAGCACAGTTGATGACGGCTAAAGCAGCACAAGATGAATTAGATAATTTGTTGAGGTCAGGAGTATTACCAAAAGCTGTTTATGAAGAGATGCGATCGGCTTATCAGGTAAGAGTAGCAGGGGCAGAAAAAGCCTTGCGAGAAATCTACAATCGCCGCCCAAATGAGTTAGACGCTACTGTAGGTAATCTCACTAAATTCGATGCTATTCGTCGTCGCTTATTATTAGCAGAAAAAGGAGCGCTGAACGATGCAATCCGCAAGCAAATTCTTTCAGAAGAAATTGCGCGATCGCGCTTGCAAAAGCTTGACGAACAACTACTAAGCCTAGAAGACGATTGACAGTTATCAGGGAGCAGTAAGACTTTACTTCTAATTTTGTTAGCTGATTGTATTTCGCTATTTATTGTTATCTGATTTTATGACTTTACCTGGACTAATAAAAGAAATGCCTTGATGGTAGCCGCTACCAATCATAACTGCTTCAATAATAGGTTCAGAAATTTCTGTTTGAGCTATCCATTCCACAAGAAATTTAGCTCCCGATCCTCCACTCGTATCGGTTGTATCAATGACAAAATCTGTAGAAGCTAGAGCATCAATTTGAATTGGTTGCTCTAAATATTGCCTGACTAACTTTCCATTTGTATCGTAGTAGCGAACAAAGGTAATGACAATAGGATTTGCCAAATCGGTATTACGAATACTAAGGGTAGCTGCTAAATTAAAAGTCTTTTTCCCATCATCGTGATAGATATGAGAGTAGACAGGAACGTAGACAGTTTTACCTGCTACTCTTTTAAAGTTTTCATCTACATTTACTACTTGTTGAGATGAAGTTTTCTGTGGAGAATTAGCTTGTTGCGACGGACTTGGTGACGTACAGGAATACAGAAAAAAAACAGATACAAGTAAGCAAAATAATGGATATATTCTCATGAAAATTAGTTACCGACAACCTTCGATAAAATCGATGACTTGATGTAGCGAACCTGGTTTCGTCACGATTAATACAGTTGAATCCGGTTCTAGTATTGTACTACCATTAGGTATGACTAAATCTTCATGAGGGTGGGCTTGATAACCAATAATTAAAGAGCCTGTAGGAAATCTTCGATCCTGAGCAATTTCGGCAACGCTACGACCGACAACGTAGCAATTATTAGGAAGCGCGAGTTTCAATACTTCAATTTGTCCCTGCTCGAAATGCATCATCGATTCCACTTGGGGATACTCGATCGCATTTACCATTGTAGAGACTGCCAGCTCTACAGTACTAATAATATGATTAGCTCCAGCAAGACGTAGCGGTTCGGCAAAATCGCGGTGACGCATCCGCGCCAAAATATGAGAGACTCCGTAGTGCTTGGCAAGAGTGACCATTGCTAAATTTAAAGCATCCTGACGGAGGACAGCAGCCACAGAGTCAGCTTTGCGAATCCCTGCTTCTAACAACACTTCTGTATTGACTGCACTCCCTTCAAAAGCCATCACCCCCACTTGTTCGCGGGCATAACGACAGGCATTAGGATCGCAATCAATAATTGCAACCGTATGCCCTAACTCTACAAGCTTTTGTGCCAAATTTAGCCCAACTAAGCCCGCGCCGCCAATAAGTATATACATTGCTATATCAAGCTATATACTTCAATTTACAGGCTAGCAGAAATGTTGTATGCCATTAGTCATTCGTTATTTTTGATTGTCAGAGCAAATGTCACGCAAAAACGCTAAGGCGCTAAGAGTACTTTTGCGTCTTTGCGTCTTTGCGCGATCAAAAATAAAGATGGGTAAGAACGGGTATCCTCAACAGCCAACCACCGATAGAATCTCCAAAACTTGCCCGTCATCAGTAGGATTACTTTACTGAACTAAAAAGCGATAATGATGACGTTGGTGCAGTGCGATCGCTATCGGAGTGATAGCAAATTTCTATCTTAAGTCCGGTAGCCTTCGGGTATTGCGACAACTTTTTAGGTAACAAATTGTTACAATAGTTAGCAAACTCACGCCCAAGCGTCACCAAATTCATGAATGTGAAGCAGGTTTCCCCAAATCCTCAGCAGTTGGACAGCCAAACAGGGAACAGTTACGTAGAAGTAACGACAGATAGCCCCGTGACTAGCACAGATGTTGTGCCAAGACACGCTACAGAAATTGGACACAGCTCGATCGAGCCGGAATTTGCATTAAGATACGAACCGGAAGCGATCGCTGCATATTACAGTCGTCGTCCTTTTCAGGTTATTGGGAGAATTTTTGCGGTTCTGCTGCCCTGTTTTTCCTTTGCTTTTGGTTTGTGGTGGGATAAGCAATGGGGACGCAGCTTAAAAATGCAGCAGCGTAGGGCAGTTCAGTTAAGAGAATTGTTGACGCAACTTGGTCCAGCTTATATCAAAATCGGTCAAGCTCTTTCTACTCGCCCCGATTTAGTTCCACCTGGATATTTAGAGGAACTAACACAACTGCAAGATCAGCTACCACCTTTTGATAATGCGATCGCCTACCGTTTCATTCAAGAGGAATTGGGGCAAACTCCCGAAGAAATTTATGCCGAACTGTCTGCCAATCCGATTGCTGCTGCTTCTTTAGGGCAAGTGTATAAGGGTAAGCTAAAGACTGGGGAAGATGTGGCGGTGAAGGTACAGCGCCCAGACTTACGCGATCGCATTACTATTGACTTATATATCATTCGTCGTCTGGCAGCTTGGGCAAACAAAACTTTTAAGCGCATCCGCAGTAACTTAGTCGATATTCTCGACGAGTTTGGATATCGCATTTTTGAAGAAATGGACTACGTTCAGGAGGGCGAAAACGCCGAACGTTTTACCGAATACTACGGGTATTTACCAGATATTTATATTCCTAAAATTTACTGGGAATACACTCAGCGCCGAGTCTTGACGATGGAGTGGATTACCGGAACGAAGCTGACGCAGGTAGAAGCGATTCGCGCCCAAGGAATAGATGCCCAACACATCATTGAAGTTGGGGTGCAGTGTTCGCTGCGTCAGCTATTGGAAAACGGATTTTTCCACGCCGATCCTCACCCAGGGAATTTACTTGCTACGCCCGATGGGAAGTTGGCATATTTAGACTTTGGCATGATGAGCGAGATCAAGCCAGCCCAAAGGTACGGATTGATTGAAGCGATCGTCCACTTGGTAAATCGTGATTTTGACTCTTTAGCACAGGACTATGTGAAACTGGAGTTTTTGACTCCAGATACAGATTTAACACCCATCGTCCCTGCTTTTGCTAAGGTATTTAACGCCGCCTTGGGTGCTAGCGTATCGGAATTAAATATTAAAAGTATTACTGACGAACTGTCGAATTTAATGTATGAATATCCTTTCCGCGTCCCAGCATATTACGCTTTGATCATTCGCTCTCTGGTGACGTTAGAAGGAATTGCCATTCGGATCGAACCTGATTTTAAAGTTCTCAGTGCCGCTTATCCTTACGTTGCAAAGCGTTTGTTGATCGATCCCGCGCCAGAGTTGCGCGCATCATTAAAAGATTTGCTGTTTAAAGAAGGGACGTTCCGCTGGAATCGCTTAGAAAACTTGTTACGCAATGCCCGTGGCAATCAGGACTATGACTTTAATATTGTCTTGAATCAAATGATTGATTTTCTCTCATCCGAACGCGGGGCTTTTATTCGCGATCGCCTGGTAGATGAGATCGTTAAGAGTGTAGATGCTGTGAGTCGAAATACCTTACACGCCGTCACATCCAGGCTGCGAGATACATTCGATCGCGTTCCCTTGGGAAATCGTTTGGCAATGGCAATTCATGAAACTCCAGGTGCTTCTTCCGAGCAACAGCAAACTTTGGAGCATATTAAGCGTATTTGGGGAATTTTACAAGAAACTCGTGGTTTCGACCCGGCACAATTAATTCCGCAATTAACACAGGTGTTGACAAAACCAGAGACTCAAAAGATTGGGCAGCAACTCGCCAGCCAGTTAACGCAAAAGGCGATCGCCCGTTTGTTGCGGGAATTATTAATTACACCAGAAGATAATTACAGCAACGGTTATAAACCAGATGCGCGCGATCGGCTAGTGTTACCACCCGCAAAGGTTTAAAAACAAGGTGGGCATTGCCCACCTTATGACTTACGACTTACGACTTACCCAGGTTCATCTTCCTCTTGTTCTCGCCTCACATTCGTTTCCAAAGCCTGAATTTGTTCTCGTCTAGCTTCCACTTCTAACGCCCGTCGAGATAACTCTTGCGTCTGTAAAGTTAGGGTTTGTCGCCATTTTTCTGCCCGTTCCATTTCTTGTTGCAAAAATAATGGAGTAATGCCACTAGTGAGATAGGTTTGGACTAATTCCATCACCCAATCCGTAGCATTGTGAAGGCTGTAAACTTGGCAGCAATCAGGCGAGAGTTCTGCTAATACCAACAAACCCTCAGCCAGGGTAAAAGGACAGCGATCGCCAATCGTAGTTTCCACATCGAGAATAGCGCTGCGATCGCTTACCAATACCCAAGTATGTTCTGCTTCCTGACTGGCAAGTAGTTTTAAGCCTAACTTACCGGAGATTCCGTACTTGATAATTTGAGCGAGGTAGAACATTGTGAGTGGTGAGTGGTGAGTGAAGAAAGGGTGTGGGGTATGGGGTGTGGGATGTCGGTGGTTGGTAGTTGGTAATTGGTAGTTGCACCTGAAGCCCCTTGTCCCCCTTGTCCCCCTTGTCCCCTTGTCTCTATTTCAACAAACGCAATCGGGCTTGGAGAATTTCAATCTGTTTTTCTGCTTCGGCTAAAGCATCCTTAGCGCCTTGGACGACATCAGCAGGGGCTTTATCAACAAAGGTAGGGTTAGATAGTCGCGCCGAGAGAGATTTGGCTTCAGCTTGGGCTTTACTAAGGCTTTTTTCTAGCTTAGCTTTGAGTACGACAACATCAACAACTCCCGCCAAAGGAATTAGGACTTGTACTGTACCGACAACATCGGCGATCGCAGGTTCTAATGCTGTCTCTAAAGCTGAAGTTATCGTCAGTGACTCGACTTTGGCAAGGTCTTGAATATACAATTCACTACTTGTCAAAATTTGGCGTTCGCGATCGCTTTCACTTTGCATTACCGCTTTTACCTTTACCCCTGGCTTAATTCCTGCTTCCGCCCGTAGGTTGCGCAGGGTACGAATTGCCTCAATTAACAATTCAAATTGCTGCTCTAATTCTGAGTCAATTAGAGTCGCATCTGATTCTGGATATGGTTGTACGGATATACTCTGCCCCTCTTCTGATTGCGTCAGCGTGTGCCAAATTTCCTCAGTAATATGAGGCATAAAGGGATGCAGGAGTTTGAGTATACCTTCTAAAACGTAGGCAAGAGTTTGTTGTGCTACCAGCCGCGACGCTGCGCCCTCGGCATCTTTCTGAAATAGCCGCGATTTGACTAATTCGATATACCAGTCGCAGAAATCGCCCCAGATGAATTCATATAAACCTTTTGCCGCTTCTCCCAATCCGTAATTATCAATGTAATCTGTAGATTGTTTGACCACCTGGTGGTAGCGAGAGAGAATCCAGCGATCGGACAATTGTAGAGACGTTGCGTGCAACGCCTCTACACCTAATTGTTGCGGGGTTTTGCCATCCAAATTCATCATTACAAATCGGGCGGCGTTCCACAATTTATTGGCAAAGTTGCGGGAAGCTTCCACAGAAGCCGATTCATCTTTTTGACGATTGTAATCCAACCGAATATCTTGTCCCGCGCCGACAACTTCTTTCACCAAGGTGTAGCGTAAGGCATCTGTCCCATATTTATCCATTAGTAACAGCGGATCGATCCCATTTCCCGCTGACTTGGACATTTTCTTACCATTTTCATCCAATACCAACCCGTGGATGTAAACATCCTTGAACGGCATCTGTCCGGTAAAATGCCCCCCTAGCATGGTCATTCTTGCCACCCAAAAGAAGATAATGTCAAATCCCGTGACTAGGGTAGCGGTAGGATAGTAAAATTCTAAGTCCTCAGTGCGATCGGGCCAGCCTAAAGTAGAAAAGGGCCATAATCCAGAAGAAAACCACGTATCTAATACGTCTGGGTCTTGCTCCAACTTGACATCCGCACCAAACTGTGCACTAGCTTTTTCCCGTGCTTCTGCTTCGCTTCGTGCGACAACGAACGGCGTATTGTCAGTAATTTCTCCACCTGTCTCGCTGACAGCATACCAGGCGGGAATTTGATGTCCCCACCACAGTTGACGCGAAATACACCAATCTCTTAATTTAACTAGCCAGTCGCGATAAACCTTCGTCCAACGTTGGGGAACGAACTGAGGCGAATTTTGCTCGTCTAGAAATGATAGAGTGCGATCGGCTAAAGGACGAATTTTGACAAACCACTGAGTTGAAAGTAGGGGTTCAATCGGAACCTTACCGCGATCGCTATACGGTACGGCATGTTTGTATTCTTCTACTTTGACGAGAAATCCATCGGCTTCTAACCGTTTGACGACATTTTTACGGGCAACAAATCGATCTTGTCCTTGAAAATCTCCCGCATTTTCATTCAGCGTACCGTCTTTATTCATAATATTAATAAACGGCAGATCGTGACGCTGACCCATCTCAAAATCGTTCGGGTCGTGGGCGGGAGTCACTTTAACGCAACCCGTTCCAAATTCAGGATCGACAAATTCATCGCCAATTACCGGAATTTCTCGCTGCATAATTGGTAAAGTTAGGGTTTTACCAATTAAATGTTTGTAGCGATCGTCATTTGGATTTACCGCGACAGCCGTATCGCCTAACATTGTCTCCGGTCGCGTTGTTGCTACTTCTACAGATCCAGATCCATCAGTTAATGGATAGCGTAAGTGCCATAAATGCCCGTTGACTTCTTTATTTTCTACTTCTAAATCGGATACTGCTGACTGAGTGGCGGGACACCAGTTTACTAAATATTTGCTGCGATAAATTAGTCCTTCTTCGTGAAATCGGACAAACTCTTCTATAACTGCTTTGTTTAAGCCTTCATCCATCGTGAAGCGTTCCCGCGACCAATCTACGGAAACTCCCAAGCGGCGCAGTTGACCGACAATTGTACCCTTAGATGAGTCTTTCCACTGCCAAGCGCGTTCGAGAAATTTCTCCCGTCCGAGTTCGTAGCGGGTTTTGCCTTCTGCTTGCAGTTGCTTTTCCAAAATTGTGTGAACTGCAATACTGGCGTGGTCGGTTCCAGGGAGATATAGGGCATTGTATCCCTTCATGCGATGGTAGCGGATCAGGGAATCTATCAGCGTGTTATCGAAGGCGTGACCCATGTGGAGGCTACCAGTCACGTTTGGAGGAGGAATGACGATGCAGTAGGGTTCCCCGCCGCGCTGGGGGTCTGCTTTATACACTTGGTTGTCTTCCCAAAACTTTTGCCACTTGGCTTCAGTGGTGAAGGGGTCGTAGAGGCTAGGCAGGTTAGGAATGGTTGCTGTCATGTCGGGAAGACGGAATGCAGTGAATTATTTAATATTTTGCCATAGCGCAAGGTGGAGGTAGAACAAGTACTGTGATTCGTCATTCGTCATTCGTCTTTGGTGAATACAGCTGATTCTTAGCCTTTCTAAATTTTAATGTCTGCGAGGAGAACGATCGCTCTAATTATCTATTGCTATCGATCTCTAACATCCTTGAGTCACGAATTGAGCTACTGGTTCTAATAATTTATTCTCTTTTGCAGGTGAAGATAAAAATAATGTGAGACTGGAGACATTAGCATGACTTGCCGACTCGATAAGTAAGTCGAGTTTTCCATCCCTATCTAAATCGCCTGCCCAAAAAACTGAGGGAGGTTTGCGATCGCTGGGTAGTTCGTTATTACTATAATGATGTTTAAATTCTTGTAAATTTTGATTAATAGAAGAATTATCAGAAACCGAAAAAATATATTTCTTAGTTTTAGTGTTACTCTGACGTTCAAATGAAAATTCTTTATTTTCGAGATTTTGTTTATCTTCAATTGCTATCTGATAGTCACTATCTATTGCGCTATTCAAACTCAGATTGAGAACTTTGTTAGGAGTCAAATACTGCTGCTCTGAAAACACAGTTTTAACTATCCCTGGCTTGAGATAAGCTGTACCTTTAACTAAAAAAATAGGTTGACTTTTTTGGTTGGTGATAACTTTTTTTCCAGTTTTTTTCGTTTCATCTAAGTCGATAACGTAATCGCGAACGGTATTCACCATAATCTTTGTTGGTAATAACTCAAAACCTTTTGGTGTAGCAAACAGTCCCAGCCATTGTTCTCCCGATTTTGCTTGAACTTCATTTCCATGAAATTCACCTATTGTTTGTAGTTTCAGTGGATACGATTTAGGATAGGTAGTTTTTAGCAATGAAGTAGATGTCTGTTGCTGGGAAGACTGGCTAGAGATCGATACATCAGGTTTGCGATCGCTACACGATCCTAAAAAAACTAGGCAAAATATTGGCATCGTTCTAACTGCCTTATAGCTCGACCAATCTCTTTGTCTATTTGGCATAATTTTTAACATCGTAATTCTTTACTGAAAATTGAGGAAAAAGACTAAAGGTAGATACTTAGTAACTGCAAGCAAGAGCGATCGCCTACAAGTACCATATATTACCTGCCGCGATCGCACTGACTCAAAACCACGATTATTTGTATGAATTTATACTTTTTTTGTAAAATCATGTCAATTTTTTGATTGATTAGTCAATCAATGCTATTTTGAAAATAGAGTTTCAATATTTTGACTTTTGACTTTTAACTTTTGACTTACTTAGGACGGAACAATGCCCCCACGCGACGATCGCGATTTTGAGGATAAGCGACAGCAAATTATTGATGGTGCTTTACAAGTTTTTGCTAGCAAAGGCTTTGAGAAAGCAACTAATAAAGATATTGCTGCTGCATCCGGTATTGGTTCCCCTGGGTTGATTTATCACTATTTCAAGGATAAAAGCGATCTGTTTGAGCAAGTTATCGAACAACGCTTACCTTTACTGCAACTACTGAGCCATAGCGATGAGTTAATGACCAAACCAATAGAGGATGTGTTAACTCTGTTCGGTCATGCTTTTCTCAGAATGGCTGAAAATCCTACATCGCTGGCTCTATTCAAACTCATCATGGGAGAAGCAATTCGGCAGCCGCACGTTGCAGAAATAGTAAATCGAATTGGTCCTAGTCGTTCGGTGGCTTTCTTGTCTGGTTATTTAGAACAACAGATGGCTGCTGGCGTACTCAAACCGATGAATCCAAACGCAGCAGCACGCTGTTTCGCTGGTTCTTTTGTGGCATATTTACTAATGCGGGAGGTCTTCATGCAACCCGACGCACAGCAGCTTAGTGCAGAAGTGATGGTAGAAACTGCGGTCAAAGTTTTCTTACAAGGGACATTAGTTGTTCCCATAGATGAGTAGGGATACGGGGTAGGAATAATTCACGCAATTCAGCTTTAGGACATTTTTTCGGGTCTTTTTGATTAACCAATCAATCAAAAATAAGTCCAATGATTTTGAAAATTTTAAGGAGTTTTTGAGATGACGAACGATATAACTCCCACATCGCCAACTGATGCTGTATCCCCGCAGCATGACATTTTAGACCGACAAACGACAACCTGCTGTATTGTGGGCAGTGGTCCGGCAGGAGCAGTATTGGCGCTGCTGTTGACACGTCAAGGTATACCTGTGATGCTGCTGGAAGCACACAAAGATTTCGATCGCGACTTTCGGGGTGATACCATTCACCCGTCTGTGATGGAGATCTTGGCAGAATTAGGCTTAGCAGATCGCTTGCTTGAGCTGCGCCACACCAAACTACGCCAGCTGAGTATTCGCACAGATGGGAAAACTTTCCCAATAGCTGATTTCAGTCACTTGAAAACACGCTATCAATACATCACGGTGATGCCCCAAGTAAAATTTTTGGAATTTATCACCGAGGAGGCAAAACAGTATCCCAACTTTCAACTCGTATTGGGCGCAAACGTACAAGAATTAATTGTGGCAGATGGAGGAGTCCGAGGCGTGCGCTATCGCGGACATGGCGGTTGGCATGAAGTCAGGGCGCAGCTTACAGTTGGTGCAGATGGTCGTCATTCCCGCCTACGTCAACTAGCTGGATTTCAGCCAATTGAGACCTCGCCACCTATGGACGTGCTGTGGTTTCGTCTTCCGCGCCGACCGGATGAACCAGAAGGGTTGAATGGTCGTATCGGTAGCGGTCATATTTTAGTAACGATCGATCGCGATGATTCCTGGCAGATTGCCTATGTCATTCCTAAAGGTGGCTACCAAGATTTGCGGGCGGCGGGATTGGAGGCGTTGAGAAAGTCTATTGTTGAGGTAGTGCCGGAATTTAGCGATCGCGTGGAATTACTCAAAGAGTGGTCGCAAGTAGCATTTCTCTCGGTTGAGTCGAACCGCCTACCGCAATGGTATAGTTCTGGCTTACTATTAATTGGTGACGCTGCTCATGTCATGTCACCCGTTGGTGGAGTAGGGATCAACTATGCGATTCAAGATGCCGTAGTCGCGGCAAACCTGCTGAGCGAACCACTAAGAACTGGTAGATTGCAGCTACAGGACTTAGCCAAAGTTCAGCGTCGTCGTGAGTTACCCACGCGATGTATCCAAGTGTTTCAGTCTTTAATCCAAAAGCAAATTCTTGCTAAAGCCCTCAATCCAGGGCAAAAGTTCCAAGTGCCAAGTTTGTTACGGCTGTCTATTCTACGTGACTTGCTAGCGCGGTTCATTGCCTTTGGGTTAGTACCCGTGCATGTAAAAACTTAACTTTTCTTATTCTTGCCCTAGAGCTAGCGCAGATTGAGTAATTTTTCAATCTTTACCACTATATGTAAATCGCGTATAGTCTTAATCTATTGCCTTGAACATCCAGGGCTTTTTCTTCAGCAAAACCTTTTTTTATCACGACTCTACTATGGTGCGAGAGCTACAGCGCTTAACCCAAACCACCCAGTTTCCCGAAACTGCCCCAGCTGCAAATCCAGTCTTCTTCAGAACGTATAGTCGGCGGATAGGAGGTGGGCGCGAGACTTGGGAACAAGTATGCGATCGCACCCTGCGCGGGCTAGTGGAATTGGGTAAACTCACCCCAGCAGAAGCCGCTATTCTCGAAAAAATGCAAAAGGAGATGAAATCTCTCCCAAGCGGACGCTGGCTGTGGGTAGGAGGTACGGAATGGATTTCTCGCCCAGAAAACTTTTCTGGCGCTTATAACTGTACTTCTACCAACGTGGTAGACTGGCGGGCTTTTGGCTTGATGATGGACTTAGCAATGATGGGCTGCGGTACGGGTGCAATCCTCGAACCCCAGTACATTAACCAATTGCCTGTAATTCGCAACCGCCTCCACGTCACTGTAGAAGGAGAAATTGGCACAAATCCCGCTTCAGAACGGAGAGAAGAGACAGAAGTACAAATCGAAGGGAATATCGTCAATATTCTTGTGGGTGATAGCCGTCGAGGTTGGGTTAAGTCCTATCAAACTTTGTTAGAACTATCAACTAACGATGCCTTTTCGGGTATCGTACATGTTAGCGTCAATTTAAGTAACATCCGTCCCGCAGGGGAAATTTTAAAAGGCTTTGGCGGCGTTGCTAACCCGATTAAATTGCCAGAATTGTATCAACGCTGTGCGGCAATTTTAAATAAAGCTGTAGGCAGAAAACTGAATTCAGTTGAGTGTTGTTTATTAATAGATGAAGCTGCTGTTGTAGTTGTCGCAGGCAATGTTCGCCGCTGTTTACCTGAAGATGCTTTAGTACATACATCAAAAGGACTTATACCAATTCGAGATATCCAAATTGGAGATTTGGTACAAACTCCACTTGGTTTTCGACATGTGATTGATAAATTTGACCAAGGCGTTCAAGAAGTCTACGAAATTGAGACAAATGGTACTTTTCCCCGCGCTACTTTAAATCATCGTATTGCCGTTTTAGCTGATGCTAAAGGTAAGATTAATTGGCAGCGAATTGGAGATTTAGTAGAAGGCGATCGCCTCATGCACAATGCTCAGGTTCTTCCTGGTACTGTGACTCAATTGCCACGAGATTTTACTACAAAACGACCGATTCAAAGTAGAAATGCTAGCCCAATTAGTATCCCCGAACTAACTCCTGACGTGGCATGGCTAATTGGTCTGACTCATGGTGATGGATATGTTAGTTTAGGTAGAAATAAGCATGGAAAACCTTATGGAGCAATTTCTTGGGCTTGTAGCAGCTTAGATGAAAAACTCGCTGCCAAAATTCACGATAAGATCGATCGCGCTCTAGCTTTATTTGGACTCAAGGTAACGCATGTACTGCTCTCAAATGAAAATACACTGCGATCGCGTGTCACTTCTATTCGCTTAGCTGAATATTTCCATAAATACATCAAACAACCGAATAAAGCGATAGAAATTCCTGATTTTATTTTGCAAGGTTCGGTTGACATCAGAGCTGCTTATCTAGCAGGTTTAATGGACAGTGATGGTGCAATTAATAATAGACCACCTCATTTAGTGACAACAGTTTATCGCTCATTTGCTAGACAAGTAGCTGCTGTTCTTTCCAGTTTGGGAATTGCTGGAAGAGTAAAGCTAACTCGTCCGCAAATAGAAAATTGGCAAGTAAAATACAATGTCACAATACCTGCTTTAAAAAATCAATATAATGCCTTAATTGCACTGCATTCAGTCAAAGGTGAATTACGCCAAGGACTGAAGATGTATGGATTTACTATACCTGGTTCGCTAATGCGTGAGGTATATAGCTATAGTGAGATGCGAGGCATGGGATTTCAAGGTTCTCGCGATGTGGATGCTAATTACGAACGCTACGTTGCTGAATCAGATATTTGTCTCGATATTCCAGTTACAGTAAATGCTTTGGGAAGCTACAACTGCGTGCAAACCTACGATATCGAAGTAGAAGAAGCTCACTGTTTTTATTGTGATGGCTACCTAACTCACAATAGTGCAGGGATGCGCCAAGGTACTAGCAATGATGAATTATTTGCTAATGCTAAAAATAACCTTTGGCAACAAGATGAAAATGGTAATTGGCGGATCGATCCCGAACGCGATGCGTTGAGAATGGCAAATCATACCCGCGTATTTCATCAAAAACCAACTTTAGAAGAATGTATTAACGCCGTTCGTAGTCAATATTATTCTGGTGAAGGAGCGATTCAATATGCGCCAGAAGCGATCGCCCGTAGTAATGCAGATATTTTGACTAGCCAAGAGCTAAAACAAGAATTTATCAAAACATACACAAACTCAAAAGAACAAGCTCAAAATTGGTTGCGCGATCGCCATCCTGAAATAATAGCTTCAGAACTAGAACATAGGCTTTCAAGATATGGTTTGAATCCATGCGGCGAGATCCACGGTGCTGATTTCCACTGCAACTTATCGGAAGTTCATTTAAATCAAATCGAACCCAAAAATGACAAAGAACAAGAAGAAGCTTTTACCGCAGGAGCCTTATCTGTCGCTTCTTTGTTGAACCACAAATTTCTCGAACCCCGCTATCAATTCAGTCGGGAATTAGACCCAATTGTGGGTGTTTCTTTCACGGGACTATTCGATTTCTTCGTCCGCGCTTTTGGCGTAGATTGGTTGCGGTGGTGGGAACAAGGAAGACCGGCAGAATTCGGAATTGAGAATTTAGGTGAGTATTTTAGAACCAAAGAACGGGAGTATCTCAGCCGTTGGCGCGATATCGTGTTTCGCGTTGTATGGGAGTATTGCGATCGCCATCACATTAAACGCCCTAATCGTTGTACCACAGTCCAACCTAGCGGGACTAAATCTTTACTGACTGGCGCGTCTCCTGGCTGGCATCCCCCTAAAGCCCAACGTTTTATTCGTCGGATTACCTTCCGCAAAAACGATCCAGTGGCACTAGCTTGCATTGATTATGGTTATGCTGTCATTCCTTCCCAATCGGACAAAGACGAAAATGGCAATTTGTTGAACGATCCCTTCGATCCTCGTTGTATGGAGTGGTTGGTAGAAATTCCTGTCGCCGTGCCTTGGGCAGATTTACCTGGTGCTGATGAAATTGAAATTAGCAAATTTAGCGCTCCAGCCCAGATGGATTTCTACATGCAAGTGCAGAAATACTATGTCACTCATAATACGTCCGCAACAATTGAGTTACGAGAAAACGAGGTAGAAGCATTAGGGACGCGGATTTATGAAGCCATTCAAAACGATGAAGGCTATATTAGTGCTGCCTTACTAGCTAGATTTGACGACTTACAAACTTTTCCCCGCTTGCCATTTGAACCGATAACCAAGGCTAAGTACGAAGAATTAATGCAACAAGTGCATTCCCGACGGCAAGTGCATGATTTTTATACTGCCCTCAGCCGCTATGATGCTCAAGAGTTAGATGAAGCAGGTCCAGCAGGGTGCGATTCAGATAAATGCCTCTTTCCTCAAGTAGAAGGTAAGTAGGGATTGGTAATTGGTAGTTGGTAGTTGATGGTTAACGGTAAACGCTGCGCTACACTACTCCTGCAGAGAAGCAAGCTACGTGAAGACAGTTGACAGTGAAGAAAGGGTGTAGAGTGTGGGGTGTAGGAAAATTTTGAATTTTGAATTTTCTTTCTCCCCCAACTCCACGACTCTCCCTCAGCTCTCTCAGCTCTCTTCTCCCCGACTCCCAATTCTATAAAGAGCTAGAATTTCAAACAGTACAGATGCAGCCACGCATAGAGGAAATTCAAATATGTTTGTAGACGAACTAGCACCTATTTTTAAGGAATTGGTACAGCACCCAGTTTCTTTTTTAGGAGGATTTGTCTCTGGGGTACTGCGCCTCAGCCTAGCTGACGATCCAGTCAAAAGTTGGCTCGATCGCCAGTCTGATTCTTCCAGCTACAATTCTTCCACATCTGGCGATCGCAACGGCAAAACTAGCGGTCCCCAAAGCATTTCTATCGACTAGAGGTAGAGAGTTACGTAGAGGCGCGATCTTTCGCGTCTCTACAGTAGACCTCCTGCGTGAATACTTGAATTGTCATCCACACGCGAAGCGAAACATCTGGGAGATTCTTCACTACACTGCGTTGCGTACCCTTCGGGAAGGCTTCGCCAACAGAATGACATCCATGATTTTTTGATTCATGCAGGAGGTCTAGTGGTGATTGTTAACTGTTAACAGTTAACAGATTAAATGATAACTATCAGAAATTTTTTAGGCAGTATTTGTAATACAGAAGACCTTTGATAAACAAACCATACGATATGATATGCGTAAGTGTGAGTTCAGTCCTGTAACTGGTTAAATTTGAGAAGCTGCTACCGACTGGGGTTGTCTATCTTGAAAGCTAGATTACTGATAAATTTGAAATCTGGTGTTTGCCGAAACTGCAAATTTTTAGGTTCGATTTCCCGACTGAACTTGACTCTCTGTTCAGACTTACGCGACCGATTATGACTATCTACGTTGGAAACCTTTCTTACCGCGCTACGGAAGAAGACCTGAGAACTGTATTCGCAGAGTATGGCGCGATCAAGCGCATTGTCCTACCGATGGATCGGGAAACTGGCAGAATGCGCGGATTTGCTTTCGTTGACATGGACGAGGATGCCCAAGAAGAATCAGCGATTGCTGAATTAGATGGTGCAGAATGGATGGGAAGACAGCTGCGAGTCAATAAAGCTAAACCCCGCGAAGAAAATGGCGGTGGCGGCGGTGGATATCGGCGTAACGGAGCCGGAGTGAGGGCAAGATTTGGTCAGGAGTAGTGACAATCACCCCGCTCTGTAGGAAACTACTCGGAACAAGATTAATAGTTTAAATCTGAATTTGGGTCAACCCTTTCACTGACCAGTTAAGTGTCTGACACTGATAATTGCTGGTCGGTGCTTTGTCGATCGCAATTGGCTCGATCTAATTCTTGTCATCAGTTCAACGCATGTTGTCAATCGCTCTTGGCAAGAACTAGACTGATGGCTTGACGGCATTGTTTGAAAATAAGACTCTGAAGATCGAGCTGCGATCGCAGTATTTCGTAATCGCTCAGCAACACGATTGTGGCGATCGCGCATGGCAAGGTGCAGTGATTTCTATAGTTTATCTAAAGTCAGATTCCACTATTAGATTCAGTTCCTAAGATAGTAGTGCAGGGTGCTGCCTTATTGGTAAATCTTGCAACATGCCCTCATCTACAGAGAGAGCGATCGTTATGGCTGAAGCTGTCCAACACTCAATAGATTACGAATCTGCACTCGGTCGGGATTGTACAACACTGTCTCGACACGTCCTACAACAGTTGCAAAGTTTTTCTGCTGATGCCCAAGATCTAAGCGCCTTAATGAGTCGCATTGCCCTCGCTGGCAAGTTAATCTCGCGTCACCTCAGTCGTGCGGGATTGATGGAAGGCGTACTGGGATTTACCGGAGACGTGAACGTACAGGGGGAATCAGTCAAAAAGTTGGATGTCTACGCCAACGATGTCTTTATCTCGGTTTTCAAGCAGAGTGGTTTAGTCTGTCGCTTGGCTTCCGAAGAAATGGAAAAGCCATATTACATTCCTGAAAACTGTCCGATTGGTCGTTATACCTTGCTTTACGACCCAATCGATGGTTCATCCAATACAGATATTAATATGAGTCTGGGATCGATCTTCGCCATCCGACAGCAGGAAGGCAACGATCTAGATGGAGAGGCAAAAGACTTACTGCAATTGGGAAGCAAACAAATTGCGGCAGGATATATCCTCTACGGTCCTAGCACCATCTTGGTGTATTCCATCGGCAAGGGCGTACATTCTTTTACCCTCGATCCCAGCCTCGGAGAATTCATACTTTCAGAAGAAAATATTCAACTGCCGCAACACGGTTCGGTCTACAGCGTCAACGAAGGCAACTTCTGGCAATGGGACGAATCGATCCGAGAATACATTCGTTACGTCCACCGCACAGAAGGCTATACCGCACGCTACAGTGGAGCTATGGTAGGTGACATTCATCGGATTTTAGTGCAAGGTGGCGTGTTCCTTTACCCTGGCACGGTGAAAAAACCAGAAGGTAAAATTCGCCTACTGTATGAATCTGCTCCCTTAGCATTTTTGGTCGAGCAAGCAGGAGGCAGAGCAATTACGGGAACCCAAGACATCATGGATGTCGTGCCAGAAAAACTGCATCAACGCACTCCGTTGATTATTGGTAGTAAAGATGACGTGGCATTAGTTGAGTCCTTTATTCAGCGACACGCCCAAGCCCAAGAGGAAAAGAATATTCGGGCGCAGGCACGCATACCACAATGAGAGGGATGAGGAGTTAGGGGCTAGGGGTTAGGGAAAGGACAAGGAAGACAAGGGAGACAAGGAGACATTCCAGCCACCCATCACCCGCTCTCTTATCTCTCGCTCCTCGCTCCTCGCTCCCCATCTAGCAAACCAATGAAGAGTTGAGAAATACAAATATTATGGCAACAAATCATTTACTAGAGATCAAAGAATACGGTCAAAGCATTTGGATGGATAATTTGACCCGTGACTTAGTTCAGTCTGGAGAGCTGAAGAATTTAGTTGAGAATCAAGGTATTTGCGGGATCACCTCTAACCCAGCGATTTTTGAAAAAGCGATCGCGGGTAATGCGATCTACGATGCTGACATCGAAGCAGGGATTCGGGCGGGATTGCCAACTTACAAAATTTATGAATCCCTAGTCTTTAAAGATATCCGCGATGCTTGCGATATCTTGCGTCCTGTATATGACGCTTCCGGCGGACTAGATGGATATGTCAGCATTGAAGTTCCTCCCACGATCGCCCACGATACCCAGGCGACAATTAATGAAGCCCGTCGTTACTATCAAGAGATCGGGCGGGATAACGTAATGATTAAGATTCCTGGGACTGATGCAGGTTTACCAGCGGTAGAACAGGTCATTTCTGAGGGGATTAATGTCAACGTAACGCTGTTGTTCTCAGTTCAAAGTTACATCGAAACAGCCTGGGCATATATTCGCGGTTTAGAAAAACGCGCGGCAGAAGGAAAGGATATTAGTAAGATTTCTTCTGTGGCTAGCTTCTTCCTGTCGCGGATCGATTCTAATATTGACGGGAAAATTGATGATGCCCTCAAAGCAGGCGTAGACCGGATTGAGAAAGAAGCAAAATTAAGAGCCGTGAAAGGGAAAGTCGCGATCGCCAACGCTAAGATTGCTTATCAAGAATACAAGAAAATTATTCAAAGCGATCGCTGGCAAGCATTAGCAGCCAAAGGCGCAAACGTTCAGAGATTGCTGTGGGCTAGCACCAGTACCAAAGACCCTAACTACAGCGATGTCATGTACGTTGACGAATTGATCGGTCCTGAAACAGTCAATACATTACCACCCAATACGATTGATGCGTGTGCCGACCACTGCGACGTAGCAAATCGCGTCGAGTCAAATGTCGAGGAAGCATACAAGTTAATTGAAAACTTAAAAGATCCAGATGTGGCGATCGATATCGACCAAGTGATGGACGAATTACTCGTGGAAGGGATCGACAAATTCATTAAACCCTTTGAATCGCTGATGCAGTCTTTGGAAGAGAAGGTTGCTAAGCTGTCACCTGTATAGGAGGAGCGAGGAGCGAGGAGATAGGGAGTCAATTGAATTCGCAATTCATAATTAAATTCTTTCGACGCTCCCTCAGCTTCCTCAACTTCCTCAGCTCTCTTCTTCCCCTTACCCCTTACCCCTTAACCCTCATATGGTCACGTTGCTAGAAAATCCCTTACGAGTGGGGCTGCAACAACAGAGAGTTCCCGAACCGCAAATCTTAGTCATTTTTGGTGCGTCGGGAGATCTGACTCAGCGCAAACTCGTTCCAGCACTCTACAAACTCAGACGGGAACGCCGCCTACCACCCGAATTTACAATTGTAGGCGTAGCACGCAGAGAATGGAGTCACGATTACTTCCGCGAACAAATGCGGGAGGGGATCGAGCAGTTTTCTGACGGTATTGGTTCGGAAGACCTATGGCAAGAGTTTTCTCAGGGTATATTTTATTGCCCCGGAGATATTGACAATCCCGAAAGCTATCAAAAGCTAAAAAACTTTTTGGCAGAGTTAGATGAAAAGCGGGGAACCAGAGGCAACCGCGTATTTTACTTATCCGTATCGCCCAAATTTTTTGCAGAAGCCATCCAGCAGTTGGGCAAAGCAGAAATGCTCAAAGATCCGCTCAAAACCCGTTTGATGATTGAAAAGCCTTTCGGTCGGGATTTGGGAACGGCGCGATCGCTCAACCGCGTCGTGCAGCAAGTTTGTAAAGAAGAACAAGTCTACCGGATCGACCACTATTTGGGCAAAGAAACAGTCCAAAATTTGCTGGTATTTCGCTTTGGGAATGCCATCTTTGAACCATTGTGGAACCGTCAGTTTGTCGATCACGTCCAAATTACAGTTGCCGAGACAGTCGGGGTAGAAGACAGAGCGGGATATTATGAAAGCTCTGGAGCATTGCGGGATATGTTGCAAAACCACTTGATGCAACTGTTTGCCTTCACAGCAATGGAAGCACCTAATTCCCTAGATGCCGATTCAATCCGTACGGAGAAAATGAAGGCGATTCAAGCGACTCGCCTAGCAGATATTCAGAATTTGGAACGTGCGGCAGTACGAGGACAATATAGTGCGGGGTGGATGAAAGGCAAGCGCGTCCCTGGTTATCGAGAAGAACCAGGGGTGAATCCCCAGTCTACAACTCCTACGTTTGTTGCCATGAAGTTTTTGATCGACAACTGGCGTTGGAAGGGAGTGCCTTTTTATCTGCGGACGGGTAAGCGCTTGCCCAAAAAAGTCTCGGAGATTTCAATTCATTTCCGCGAAGTGCCGAATTTGTTATTTCAGTCGGCAGCACAGCAGATGAACGCTAATATCTTGGCGCTGCGAATTCAACCAAACGAGGGAATCTCGTTGCGTTTTGAAGTAAAAATGCCAGGGGGAACTTTACGAACTCGTTCTGTAGATATGGACTTTACCTATGGTTCCTTTGGCTTACAAGCAACTTCCGACGCATACGATCGCCTCTTACTCGATTGCATGATGGGCGACCAAACGCTATTCACTAGAGCCGACGAAGTAGAAGCTGCATGGCAATTAGTGACTCCAGCCCTCTCAGTTTGGGATTCGCCCACCGATCCCGCGACAATTCCGCAATACGAAGCAGGGACATGGGAACCAACCGAGGCGGAATTACTGATCGATCGAGATGGTCGTCGCTGGCGTAGGTTGTAAGTAGCAATGAACCGATCGGCACTCAATCTGTATACAGGCTATCTGTTACAAATACCAATTTACGGGAATGATGGTAAAGGTGGCGATCGCTCTATTGCTAATAGCTAGTTTCATCCTTCATCCTTCATCTTTCATCCTGTCCTATGGTGACTCAATCTGCTCCAATTTTCTCACTTCAGGCTCCCAAGGATATCTCAGTTAGCGAGATTGAAGCCGAACTCAATCAGATTTGGCAAAGTTATGGCGTGGCTGGTGAGGATGGGGGACTGCCCGCCGCCACTCGCGCCAAAACCTTTACTTTGATCGTTTACGAACCAGAAGAAACTCAACAATTGCTGGCAGCTTTGGGATATTACAGCGGTCCAATCGACGGCATCCCAGGACCACGCACCGCCTCCGCAATTCGCGAAGCCCAAAAAGTATTTGGACTAGAAAAAACGGGGAAATCTAGCCCAGAGTTACTCATAAAACTTAGAGAAGAACAAAGCAAACGCCGTGGTGTAGTAGATAGCAGCGCAGCAACGACAGCTTACGCAATGGATACCCGCAGTCCCGCTGTTGCTGATGCGATCGCCAGCCGCAATCCTTGCCGAATTATTGCTTTATGTCCAGTCACCGGAGAAGACGAGGGCGTAAAGGCACAAGTTTCGGCATACTGCCCGATCCAAAAGCAGTCCGCTACAACTTTGATCTGTTGCGAATACATCACCCTGACGGGAACGGTTGAAGCCCTCGAAAGAGTGGTAGGCATGGTTCCAGATTTATTAATTGGTGGCTTGCCGAAGTTTCTCTGGTGGAAAGCTACTCCAGAACCCGATCACCCGATCTTCAAGCGTTTGGTAGCCTCTTGCAACTCTGTCATCTTCGACTCCAACAGTTTTACACAAGTTGAAACCAATCTCATCCGGCTGCAAGAATTGATCGATGCAGGCATGACAATTTTCGATGTCAACTGGAGTCGGCTAGCTGCTTGGCAAGAGTTGACGGCAGAAGCTTTCGATCCACCCCAGCGCCGCGCTGCATTAGGGGAAGTCGATCGCGTCACTATAGACTATGAAAAAGGCAATTCTGCCCAAGCCTTGATGTTTTTAGGCTGGTTGGCAAGTCGATTGAACTGGCGACCGACTAAAGTGACTACAGAAACGGGAGACTACGACATTAAACGCTTTTACTTCATGGCAGAAGGCGATCGCGAAGTCGAAGCAGAAATTGCTGGCGTTCCAACTGCTAGCGACGGTGACGTAGCTGGAGATTTGATTGCTTTACGCTTAACCTCTACGAATCCAGCTGCCAACTGTTCTACCGTTTTGTGTTCCGAAACCTCTGGCTGTATGCGGATGGAGGCACACGGCGGCGCTCAAGCTGGAATCGTCAACCAAGTGACATCCCTTGCCGATCAAAGTGCTGAAGAGTTGCTCTCGCAGCAACTACAACGCTGGGGACGAGACGTACTATTTGAAGAAAGTCTGGCAGTGACAGTACAGATGTTGAGAATGGGTAATGGGTAATGGGTAATGGGTAATGGGTAATGGGTAATGAGAAGACGTAGGGGCGGGTTTTGACCAAAAATTTTCACTTAAGGTTGTCAACCTATTTGCGCGCACCCGCCCGTACAAAAGTCAAAATGAATGCTTTTGAAAGTTCAATTACCAACTACCAATTACCAATTACCAACTACTAAGTTATGTCTTTAATTATTGCTGGAGAACGCAGTGGGGTAGGCAAAACAACCGTGACGCTTGCCCTACTATCTTTTTTATGTCGGTGGCAAAAATTATCCGTCCAGTCTTTTAAGGTAGGACCAGATTATATCGACCCGATGTTTCACCAGTACGTCACCGGATCTTCCTGCCGCAACCTAGACCCCGTACTGACTTCCGAAACTTACGTCCAGCAATGTTTTATCCATCATACCCAACAGTCTGAGTATGCACTAGTAGAGGGAGTGATGGGACTGTTTGATGGAATTGGTAATATCAAAAGTCAAAAGTTAAAAGTCAAAAGTCAAAATTACCAACTACCAACTACCAACTACCAACTACCAATTAATTTTGCCAGTACCGCTCACATCGCCCGAATACTCAATCTACCTGTAGTACTGGTTATAGATTGCAGTCGCCTGTCTGGTTCGGTTGCGGCGATCGCCCACGGTTATCGTTCCTTCGATCCCCATGTAAAAATAGTCGGATTCGTACTGAATCGAGTTGGAAGCGATCGCCACTTACAATTATTACAAGATGCCCTTGTACCTCTAGACTTACCAATTCTCGGTGTTTTACGCCGCCACGATAATATTACTATTCCCGATCGCCATCTCGGTCTAGTCCCCACCGCTGAACTTCCCCAACTAGATTTCGTTATCGAGCAATTAGCAACCTTAGCCCAAACCTGTTTTGATTGGGACAAATTAATGCCTTTGATACAAGGGAGCAGGGAGCAGGGAGTAGGGAGCAGGGGGGACAAGGGAGACAAGGGGGACAAGAGGGACAAGGGGGACAAGGGGGACAAGGGGGACAAGGGGGACAAGGGGGACAAGGGGGACAAGGAAGAAGGATTTTACCAACTACCAATTCGCAATTACCAATTACCAAATCACCAATTCCGAATTCCGAATTCCGAATTCCGAATTCGACTTGCCATTGCGCGCGATCGCGCTTTTAATTTCTATTACCAAGACAATTTGGATTTATTGCAACAATTAGGGGCAGAACTTGTATTTTGGAGTCCCTTAACCGATCCTGAATTACCAAAAGATGTTTGTGGGATGTATTTTGGTGGTGGATTTCCTGAAGTTTTCGCCCAAGAATTAGCAGCAAATAGAGGAGCGATTGCTTCAGTAAAAACAACTATATTGACAGGAATGCCTACATATGCTGAGTGTGGGGGATTAATGTATTTATGCGATAAAATTATTGATTTTGATGGTAATTCTTGGACAATGGTAGGCGCTATTCCCACCGCTACTACAATGAGTTCTCGCCTTACTCTAGGATATCGCCACTGCGTTGCGCTTCAAGATAGTCCCTTGTTACAAACAAACGATACAGTCTGGGGACATGAATTTCATCGTTCTGCTTCAGAATTACCAATCCAACCCCTATTTCAAACCCAAGGATTCAGCACTTCCCCAACTCCCGAAGGCTGGCGACTCCCCAACCTACACGCCTCTTACATCCACCTCCATTTTGGTACGCGCCCTGACATTCCCGCCCGATTTTTACAACACTGTGGTTCTTGGAGAGATTCAAGGGTATTGAGTTAATTCCGAATTCCGAATTCCGAATTCCGAATTCCGCTATTCTCCTCAATCGCCCGACAACACTCATCAACCCCAGCCCGTTGCTGCATCATACCAACCAAAGCTTCATAAGCCGACCAATTTGTCTGCAATAAAGTCCGTGCTTGTAAAACCGCCCAGCGTTGCTTTTGCTCTACAGCATTAGCCGTATATCCTAAAGGAGTCAAAACCATTCCTAACTTCTGGCGATCGTCTGCTCCCCCTTCGGTGTTACTGTAAACTAAATCTTCTGCGGCTAGACCTGCCATCCAAACGGTACAATAACGGTCTAGCATCTGAGCTGTCAGCATACCCCGATCTAACTGCGCTGCTAACTCTCGATCTTCAAAACTGACACCACCTAAACCTGGTTGTTTCTGCTTCAAAGCCTCCCACGCGCTGAGAGTATAACCAGTAATCGGGATATTTAATAAATGCGCTACCAAAAAATGTCCCGCTTCGTGGCGAACAATGCGATCGCGGTGTTGGGGTGAAAAACTCGCCAGCCAGTCTAAAACTAAATTACCACCTTTGCCTTGAAAACTGAAGCTATCTAATGTTGCAACTGCCAAAACGCTGAATGTAGCAAGCGCTGGAATCACTGGTGAAAAATGCAACAAAGGACTTAGCAGTGTTGAAAGCGTCATCGCGAAGATGGAAATAGCAACTAAGTTTAGGGCAGTCTGGTTCATGCTTAAGATAAATATAACTACAGTTATTTCTCTTATTATCTCGCGAATGGAGATTGAAAAATGAACGGTAGCCTAACTGTACGTGCATTGAAGCTTGATGATGCCGAATTCGAGCAAGTCGTTCGAGCTAACCCAGAGTGGAATTTTGAACAAACAGCAGCAGGAGATTTAGTTATAGTGCCACCTACTGGAGGAACATCAGGAAAGAAAAATTTAAGTCTATCTAGGCAATTTGGCAATTGGGTGGAAGAGAACTTAGATAAAGGTGAAGGATTTGATTCTTCAACTCTGTTTATTTTACCTAATGGCGCTAAACGCTCACCCGATGCAAGTTGGGTACAGCGAGAACGCTGGGATGCTTTAACTCAACAGCAACAGGACGGTTATGTACCCCTGTGTCCAGATTTTGTAGTAGAGTTGCGTTCTCCTACCGATCGCCTTGAACAACTACAAGCCAAGATGCGAGAATATATGGATAATGGAGCGCGTTTGGGTTGGCTGATTAATCCTCAAGATCGTCAAGTAGAAATATATCGTCAAGGGCAACAAGTAGAAACTTTACAAAATCCTTTTACTTTGTCTGGCGAGGATGTATTGCCAGGTTTTACGCTCAATTTACGGCGAATTTTTACTTAGAGGACTTTAACATGAATCAGTCATTAAAGTTTCCCGATCTGGAAAAAGTCAAGCAAAGAGCTGCTAGGATGCGTGAAATCTGCTTAATGTTTGACGCTCAAATTATGTTACTTGACGAGCTAATTGCCCAAGTTGAGGCAGAAAATCGAAATAACCCAATCAATGTTTACCGTCGCGGGAAGGGAAATATTTTGTTAGAGGAGCTTTTACAAAAACAGATAGAAGAAAAGGATAGTAAATAAGAGCGATCGCATTCTTACTTTTAATAAGCACGCGATCGCATTTAGGATAGAATGAGGC
Source organism: Chroococcidiopsis cubana SAG 39.79 (assembly GCF_003991895.1). Lineage (NCBI taxonomy): Bacteria > Bacillati > Cyanobacteriota > Cyanophyceae > Chroococcidiopsidales > Chroococcidiopsidaceae > Chroococcidiopsis > Chroococcidiopsis cubana. The sequence goes on along the minus strand of NZ_RSCK01000021.1, from coordinate 632 downwards.
ATTTCTACCCAACACATTGACTTAGAATAGCATCAATCTCATTCTGTAGCTGCTCAAGTTTTCTACGTTGTTGAGAGATAAATGCTTTTTCAGCTTCGCGTTGTTCCAGTGTTTCCTTGTGTACTTTATTTTGTTGCTCTAAAATATTTTCATGACTTGAAATTAGCTGCTCAATTACTTGCTCTGCCTGCTCAACTCTATTATAAAAAACTGAGGCAATGTTTTCTTCAATTTTATTGAATATTTCCTCTGCTGATTCATTAAACTTCTTAAATCCTAAATCGTAAACCTGCTGTTTGGCTTTATAATGAAGCTCCTCTTCACTTGGACCGCCAAAGATAAATGACCCAATTGCAGCAGCAGCTCCTCCAGCTAATAGTAGTGGAACAAGACCAATTCCAGTAAATGCTAACAATGCTCCTACTGTTAACCCACCAGCTCCAAGACCTCCCCCTAAACTGAAACCACCTTCTTCTTCACCATTTTGAAATCCCGAACTTGTGTTAAATTTATGTCCTTCCTCAGCGAAGAAACTTGAATTTAATTGTTCATTAATGGGACTTTAAAACTTTCTAAGCCCAAAGATAGCCTGACTTGGCTTTGTGAGCGGCAAATACGTTGATGTGGGTCAT